>NCGI01000036.1 GCA_002256925.1 Polaromonas sp. 28-63-22 | reverse complement strand
GCTTCGGCGATATCGCCGCCGCTACCCAGGCCCATCGCACGCGCCATGCGGTCAAGGCGATGGGCTTTCTGTACCGACTCGGCCTGGGCATTGAAGCGGACAACCGCCGGCAAAAACATCGCGTTCAGCGTGCCGTGATGCAAACGCGGATCGACGCCGCCCAGGCTGTGGCTGAGCGAATGCACGCAGCCGAGGCCTTTCTGGAATGCCATCGCGCCCTGCATCGATGCGCTCATCAGGTTGAGCCGAGCTTCGCGGTCGCTGCCGTCCTTCGTGGCGCGTTCAATGTGCGCCCAGCCGCGCTCCAGGCCGTCGAGGGCGATGCCGTCGGCCGGTGGGTTAAAGGCGGCGGACATGAAGGTTTCCATGCAGTGCGCAATGGCGTCCATGCCGGTCGCTGCCGTGAGCTTGGCGGGCAGGCCGAGCGTGAGTTCGGGGTCGCAAATCGCGGCTTTGGGCACCAGGTGCCAGCTGTGAAAGCCCAGTTTGCGGTGGTCGTCAACAATGATGATCGCGCCGCGTGCAACTTCGCTGCCGGTGCCGCTGGTCGTCGGCACGGCGATCAGCGGGGCGACGCGATCGGTAATCCTGGGCGAGCCGCCCTCGATGGTGGCGTAGGTGGTCAGCGGGCCTTCGTGCGTGGCCGCGATGGCGACGCCCTTGGCGCAGTCGATGGCCGAGCCACCGCCGACTGCTATCAACCCGTCGCAACCAGCTGCCTGGTACATCGCTGCGGCTGCGCGCACGGCCGCCTCGGTCGGGTTCGACGGCGTCTGGTCGAACACGGTGACGGCCAGGCCGGGCAGGGCGTCGAGCGCTTTTTGCAGCACGCCCGCTGCTTTCACGCCGGGGTCGGTGATGATCAGCGGCCGTGCGATGCCGACACGCTCGCATTCCTGCTTGAGCAGCCTGATGGCGCCGAAGTCAAATTGAACCTGGGTGATGTAGTAAATCAAGGCCATGGGCGGTAGCTTTCTGCGTTGTAGGATGGACGGCGACAGGTCATTCCCGGTGCAGGGAGCCTGTCATCATCCTTACTTTAAACCCGGAATCGATTCACGGTTCCTGGCAATTTTCATTACATCCACCCGAGCCGGTTTTCAGCACTTTGATCCATGTCCCTCTCAACTGAAAATGATCCGTTCAACCTGCTGACACCCGCGATGCGCGATGTGCTTGCGCGCATGGCGCGGGCGCGGCGCCAGCCCCTGCAAACCCTGACGCCGGCTGACGCGCGCGCCGCCTACGAGGCCGGCGCCAGCGTGCTCGAGATCCCCAGTCAACCTCTGGCGCGGGTAGAGAACCTGCAGATCCCGACGCGCGACGGCGCCATGCTTTCTGCCCGGCTCTACGCGCCATCCATGGGGCCCTTGCCGGCCCTACTGTACTTTCATGGTGGAGGTTTCAATATTGGCAGTGTCGCGACGCATGACGCGCTTTGCCGCGACCTGAGCCATCAGGCGGGCTGCCTGGTGGTGTCGGTGGACTACAGGCTGGCGCCTGAACACCGGTTTCCGACCGCTGCCAACGATGCCTGGGACGCGCTGCAGTGGCTGCACGCCAACGCGGCCGGCCTGCAGGTCGATGCCACGCGTCTGGCCGTCGGCGGCGACAGCGCTGGCGGCACGCTGGCAGCCGTCTGTGCGATCCAGGCGCGCGATGCCGCTTTGCCGCTGGCGCTGCAGCTGCTGTTTTACCCCGGCTGCGCGGCGCACCAGGACACGCCTTCGCACCAGCGTTTTGCCAAAGGCTTTGTGCTGGAAGAAGCGCAAATCACCTGGTTTTTTGACCATTACGTGCGCAGCCCGGCGGACCGCGACGACTGGCGCTTTGCGCCGCTCCTTGCGCCCGACGTCGATGGCGTGGCGCCGGCCTGGATCGGCCTGGCCGAATGCGACCCGCTGGTCGATGAAGGCGTGCTGTACGGCGACAAGCTGCGCGCGGCGGGCGTCCACGTCGACCTGGAAATCTACCGCGGCGTGACACACGAATTCATCAAGATGGGCCGCGTGATTGCCGAGGCGAAAGTGGCGCACGCGCATGCGGCGCAGGCGCTGCGAAATGCATTTTTTCTTTGATGCCTTTAATCCGGGTTCGGACTGCCGGACGCAGGAGTCGCCAAGGTTTCGCCGAAAGCGCAAAAAGGAATATTTAAAGAATTTCTGTACGTTCTGCGCTCTCTGCGTAACTTTAGTGTTCCTTCTGCGTCCGGTAGTCCGCTTTAGAAACCGACTAACAATGCCATTCCTTTAAGACTGGACTTCGATATGACACCTGAAGATTTCCGTTTTTCTCATTCCCTGCGCGTTCGCTGGGTTGAGGTGGACATGCAGAAAATCGTCTTCAACGGCCATTACCTGATGTATTTCGACACGGCCATTTCTGACTACTGGCGCGCGCTGGCCATGCCCTATGAGGAAGGCATGCAGCTGCTGGGCGGCGACCTCTATGTCAGGAAGGCCACGGTGGAATACGACGGCTCGGCCCGGTTTGACGACCGCCTCGACGTGGCCCTGCGCTGCGTGCGCATCGGAAATTCGTCATTGACGTTTTCGGGCGCCATTTTTCGCGGCGACGACCTGCTGGTGAGCAGTGAACTGATCTACGTGTTTGCGGACCCGGCCAGCCAGACTTCGAAGCCGGTTCCCCAGGGTCTGCGCGATCTGCTGGAAAAGTTTGAAGCGGGCGGCGACATGCTTGACCTCCGGCTGGGCGACTGGAAAACGCTGGGCCTGGACGCCACAGCGCTTCGCACAGCGGTATTTGTCAGCGAGCAGGGGATTGCGGCCGATCTGGCCACTGATGCCGCCGATGCGGCGGCGCTTCATGCCGTGGCGTACAACGGCCTCGGCCAGGCCGTCGGCACCGGGCGAATGGTGCGGGCAGATCCCGCCGTCAGCCAGATCGGCCGGCTGGCGGTTCATCGCGCGCTACGCGGCTCACGCGTCGGTGCGCGCATGCTGCAGGCGCTGGTGCAGTCAGCCACCGGGCGCGGTGACACCGAAGTGATGCTGCATGCCCAGCGCAGCGCCGAGGGTTTTTATCAGCGTGCAGGCTTCACGGCGCGCGGCGACTATTTTGAAGAGGCGGGGCGGGCGCATATCGAGTTCTTCAGGCCGCTCTAAAGGCCGACCGGACAGGGTTCAGACCTGCCAGCGCAGGCTTTCACGGCGAGCGTGCCACGGCGCCGCACGTCCGCTCTCGTCCGGGGCCGCAGGGCCGCGCAAATGCTCGCGTTCCTCCATGGTCACATCCCATAAGCCGGCGTGGCCCGGCGTCTGGTGCGCGGTGGCCGTGAGCAGCGTGCTGTTGCGCGTGCCATAGCCGTGCTCGGGGTATTCGACAAACGCGCTCGACAGTGCTTCTTCCCGGGCCGGCGCCATGCCGGTGTGGGGCAGGCTGTGCGCGCTGGCGCGCTCGCGGTTGCCCAGTGCCCGCCACAAATCGGCCTGCAGCGCCTGCAGGTTGCCGCCTGGCTCATGAAGTCTGAGCGACTGGCTCAACACGCTTTTGAGCTGGGTGGTTTTGGGCCAGGGCGAATCGAGCGCCGCATTGGAAAGCCCATACACGCCGGGCGCAAGCGACTGCTGGTGCCAGGGCGCGCCGTGGGATACGTCGTGTCGGGCCTGGTCTGCGGCGCCATGCGCCCAACGGTTGGTCATCCAGGTCCAGTGGTTTCTTGCGAAGTCGCCCAGCACCAGGTTGAAGCCGCCAAAATGCTGGCTTTCGCTGGCCAGCCCGGCGGCGAACGCCCCGGCATCGTCTTGCGATTCGAGCCACCGCGTGACCAGCTCGCCCCGGGAGCGCGGAGCTGGCGACGCCTCACCTTCGCGGACATTGGTTAAAAAAGCCACGCGCCCGCCGGGCGTCACGCCGAACCAGGTGCCGCCGGCGCGCAGGTCACGGCCTGAAATCAGGGTTGCGCCGGAAGGCGTTTGCCAGCGTGCCAGGGGTGTGGTGGGCCGCTCGATGTATTCGTCGCGGTTGGCGGCAATGACCAGCGGCCAGCGGCTGCTCGCCTGGATGGCGAAGGCGATCAGACACATCGCGGTGGTTTACGGGCGTCTTTTTTGACCATTTAATAATAAAAATATCTTTTATTTTCAACGTTCTTTTTAGATGTCTTCAAGTAATGCATAAGGTAACGGCAGCAGGCTGACGACCGCGCCGCCGGCACTGCCGAGCGTGAGTGGGCCTGCCCCGGTAGCCGCCGCAGACGTTTGCATCGAGACGATCAGGTCCACGCCGCCTTCGGGATTGGCTGCGCATGCCGCCACCAGGCCGCAGGGCTGATCGAGGTCGCCGGCCTGAAAAACCTCCTGCCCGATGGCGGCTGCGCCGTCGGTGTGCGCCACGTAAGCGCGGCGTTTCAAGGTGCCTCGAAACTGGCTGCGTGCCACGATTTCCTGGCCGGGGTAGCAGCCTTTTTTGAAGTTCACGCCACCCACCGATTCGTAGTTCAGCATCTGCGGCACGAAAGCTTCAACAATCGGCTGGCTGATCATCGCGATGCCCGAGCGCACCGCCAGCCATTGCCAGATGCCCAGGTCCAGCGGCGGGGCGGCGGGTGCAGGCTCGGTCACGGGTGCGCACCACAGAGCGCGGCCGTGACCCGCCGCCGCCGGTAAAAAGACCATGTTTGCAGAGCCAAATTCGGCCTTGGCCCAGGCGTTACCTGCGCCGCCAGCTATTAATTCGATAGCGACTCCCACCAGGCCGTAAAGCCGGAAGTTGTCCGTGGCGTCGGTCAGTCGGGCCTTGGCGCGCAGCACGAACATCGACAGGCGCTTGAGCGTGGCCGCCAGAATGTCGCGGTGGCACAGCAAAAGCAGCTCGTCGTCGCCGCGCCTGAAAACCACGAAACTGGCCTGCATGCGGCCCTTGGCGTTGCAGAAGGCGGCCAGCCGCGCTTCTGACACGCCCAGCGACATCACATCCTGCGTCAACTGGCCCTGCAAAAAAGCGGCGGCGTCCTGGCCGGCGACGCGAATCACGCCCAGATGGGTCAATGCGGCCATGCCGGACAGGTTTGAAACCCCTGCGCTGGCAGGGTGGGGAGCGGTGGGTGCGAGGGGCATGGCGTTTCTTCGGTTTGAGCGATGGCGGCTATAGGAAGCCGTGGCCTGAATTATCATAGTCCGGCAGGTTCGGAAGCCCCGCAAAGGGCTTTGACTGCAACTTCAATCAATCAATCAATATCCGTCAAAGGCTATCTGCCGGTGCGCCGCTTTTTTACAAGTCTGCTGATTCTGATTCTGCTCGGTGCACTGGCGCTGTTCGGCGGTGCGCTGTGGTGGCTGCACCAGCCGCTGGAACTGCGCCTGCAGCCCGGCAGCCAGGTGGTGGAGCTTGAGATCGAGCCGGGCACCACGGCTGGCGGCGCAGCAGCGGCGGCGGTGGCCAGTGGCGTCAAGACGCCGGTGCTGCTGCTGCAAACGTGGTTTCGCTACTCCGGACAGGCCCGGCTCATCAAGGCCGGAAGCTATGAGGTGACCCCCGGCACCACGCCGCGCAGGCTGCTGAGCATGCTGGTGCGCGGCGAAGAAACCCTCAAAAGCTTCACGCTGGTGGAGGGCTGGAACTTCCGGCAGGTTCGCGCGGCGCTACAAAAAGCGGAGCAGCTCACGCCCGATACTGCGGGGCTAAGCCCCGAAATGATCATGGAAAAACTGGGCCGGCCAGGTGTTCATCCTGAAGGCCGCTTCTTTCCGGACACCTACACCTACGCCAAGGGCAGCAGCGACTTGGCCGTGCTCAAGCGTGCCGCCCGCGCGATGGACAAGCGCCTGGAGGCAGCCTGGGCGCAGCGCAGCCCCGACACGCCGCTGAAAACACCCGAGCAGGCCCTGATCCTGGCCAGCATTGTCGAAAAAGAAACCGGCAAGCCCGCTGACCGCCCGCAGATTGGCGGCGTTTTCAGCAACCGGCTGCGAAACGGCATGCTGCTGCAAACCGACCCGACGGTGATTTACGGTCTGGGTGAAAAATTTGACGGCAACCTGCGCAAGCGCGACCTGCTGGCCGATACGCCCTACAACACCTACACCCGCGCCGGCCTGCCGCCGACGCCGATTGCCATGCCGGGCAAGGCCGCCTTGCTGGCCGCCGTGAAACCCGCGCCCACCCAAGCGCTGTATTTCGTCGCACGCGGCGACGGCAGCAGCGAGTTCAGCGACAGCCTGGACGCGCACAACCGCGCGGTCAACAAATACGTCCGGGGTCAGTAACAGTATGGCCCCCACGCTCCCCTATATTCCGATCGCCCTGAGGTATCGAAGGGTGCCCCCCGAGGGGGCCGCTGCGCCTGCGGTCCGGCGGAGCCAGTCCGCAGGCCCCTGCTTGGGAAGATCGCCCCCACGGTCGTTCGTTTCGCGTAACTCTAATCATGAATAAACGTTTGGGCGGGCTTTTCATCAGTTTCGAGGGCATCGACGGCGCGGGCAAATCGACCCATATTGCCGCGCTGGCTGACGCCTTCCGGGCGCAGGGCCGGGCGGTGACGCTGAGCCGTGAGCCTGGTGGCACGGCCCTGGCCGAGAAGCTGCGCGCCATGGTGCTGAACGACGGCATGGACGCGCTGACCGAGTCGCTGCTGATTTTTGCCGCCCGGCGCGACCACCTGGTGCAGGTGATTGCGCCGGCGCTGCTGCGCGGGGATGTGGTGCTGTGCGACCGCTTCACCGACGCCACCTTTGCCTACCAGGGCGCCGGGCGGGGCTTTGACCTGGCGGTGCTTTCGACGCTGGAGCAGTGGGTGCAGTCCGACGAGGGCCTGCTCGGTGACCCGGCCGGCAATTCGCCGATGAAGCCGGAAGTCGAAACCGTTATCGAGCCGCATCTGACTGTCTGGTTCGATTTGCCGGCCGAAGAAGCCGCATTGCGGCTGCAGGGCGCCCGCGTGCCTGACAAGTTTGAATCCCAGCCCACCGAGTTTTTCCGCCGCGTGGCCCAGGGCTATGCCGATAGGCAGCAAAACCACCCCGAGCGTTTTGCGCGTATCGACGCGTCGCAAACCCGCGAATTGGTGTGGGAGGCCGTGCGCCAGGCCTTTGTGGCGAAGGGCTGGCTGACATGAACGCCACTGCCGACACCCTGCCCGTGCGCCCGCCTCTGGCGCCCTGGCTGCAGCGCCAGCTTGAAAGCCTGCTGAAGCAGCAGGGCCACGCCTGGATTCTGGGCGGCCCGTCGGGTCTGGGCCAGTTCGAACTGGCGCTGGCGGCTGCCCGGGCCTGGCTGTGCGATGAGCCGACGCCGCAGGGCGCCTGCAACCATTGCGCGAGCTGTCACGCGGTGGACGTGCACACCCATGCGGACCTGTGCGTGCTGATGCCCGAAACCCTGTCGCTCGCGCTGGGCTGGCCGCTGGACGAAAAAACCCAGGACGACCTCGACGCGAAAAAGCGCAAGCCGAGCAAGGAAATCAAGGTCGATGCGGCCCGCGAGGTGGTTGCCTTCACCCAGTCGACCCGTTCACGCGGCACGACCAAGGTGGTGCTGGTGTTTCCGGCCGAGCGCATGAACCACATCACGGCCAACACCTTGCTCAAGACCCTGGAGGAGCCGCCCGGCGCGGTCAGGTTCATTCTGGCCACCGAGGCCGCGCACCAGTTGCTGCCGACCATTCGGAGCCGTTGCATCAGCCATGCCATGGTGTGGCCCGACTTCGACCAGGCCATGGCCTGGCTGCAGAAAGAAACAGCGGCCTTGCCAGCGGGTGAGGGCACGGGTAAAAGCGCGGCCCGGGCCCCCAAACCGGCAGACGCGGGCGATTTGCACACGCTGCTGCTGGCCTCGGGCGGCCGGCCGGCCGATGCGCTGGCGTGGGCGCGGGAAACACCCACCGGCGAAGCCGCGCGCCACTGGCAGGCGCTGCCTGGCGCCATGGCGCGTGGCGATGTCGGCGCGCTGGCCAACTGGACGCCGGGTGAGGCGGTGGTGGCGCTGCAAAAGCTTTGCCATGACACGCTGGCCGTCAGGATGGGCGCGGCCCCGCGCTTCTTCAGCAGCCGGGACATCGCGGCGGCGGCGCCCGACGCATCGCGCGCTTCAGCCGGGAAAGCACCGGGCATCCGGGGCATGGAGGGGCTGGCCCAGTGGGCCAAAGAGCTGGCGACCACCGCCCGGACCGTGGAGCACCCGTACAACCCGGGCCTGATGCTGGAGTTTCTGGTCAGCCGCGCCGCGCTGGCGCTGAACGCAAAATAAGCAGCGGCTGTGAAAAGCTACTGCAGACAGCCGGGCAGGCAACCGATAAACTAGCATCATGAGCGATACGCAACCGACAAAACTCTCTAAAGCCGCCCCCATTGCGCGGCCCAGCGTTGTTCAACTGGCCATCAAGGAAAAAGCGGCGTTGTATGCCGCCTACATCCCCTTGTTCAGCGAAGGCGGCATGTTCATCCCGACCGCCCGCGACTACAAGCTCGGCGACGATGTGTATGTGCTGCTCACGCTGCCCGAGGACACGCAGCGCTATCCGGTGGCCGGCAAGGTGGCCTGGATCACCCCGGCCAAGGCTTCCGGCAACCGCACACAGGGTGTCGGTGTGCGCTTTCCTTCCGACGAAAAATCGCGCCTGCTGAAAATCAAGATCGAAGAAATTCTTGGCGCGCACCTGGCGTCTGACAGGCCGACGCAGACGATCTAACGGACTTCAACTCGGGTTACGACATCCGGACGCAGAGGTCGCGTAGGTTTCGCAGAAGTCGCAAAAAAATTCATAAGGTTTACTTCTGCGCCTTCTGCGTAATTTTGTCTTTGTTCTGCGTCCGGTAGTCCGTTTTGGCCGATTGATGACAATGGCTCATGTTCACTGACTCGCACTGCCATTTAAGCTTTCCCGACCTGCAGGCGCAACTGCCGCAGATTCGCCAGGCCATGCAAGACGCGCAGGTTGACCGCGCGCTGTGCATTTGCACCACGCTCGAAGAATTCGAGACCGTCCATGCGCTGGCCACCACCTATGACAACTTCTGGTCCACCGTGGGCGTGCATCCGGACAACGAAGCCGTGCGCGAACCCAGCGTCGAGGATCTGCTGCAGCGTGCGGCCTTGCCGAAAGTGGTGGGTATCGGTGAAACCGGGCTCGACTATTACCGGCTGGGCGAGCGCTCGGTGGGAGACATGGAATGGCAGCGCGAGCGTTTCCGGGTGCACATCCGTGCGGCGCGGCAATGCCAAAAACCGCTGGTGATCCACACCCGCAGCGCCTCGGCAGACACGCTGGCCATTTTGAAGGAAGAAGGCGAGGGTGGCAGCGGGGAGGCCGGGCAGGGCGCTCGCGCCGGGGGCGTGTTTCACTGCTTCACTGAAACCCGCGAGGTGGCGCGGGCGGCGCTGGACCTCGGGTTTTACATCTCCTTTTCCGGCATTCTGACCTTCAAAAATGCCGCCGATTTGCGGGAAATCGCGGCATTTGTGCCGCTGGACCGGCTGCTGATCGAGACGGACAGCCCGTATCTTGCGCCGGTGCCTTACCGCGGCAAAACCAACAACCCGTCTTACGTGCCGTTCGTGGCGCAGCAGATCGCACAGCTCCGCCAGCAACCCGTGGCGCTGATTGCCGAGGCCACAAGCCGCAATTTTGAAGACCTTTTCAGGGGTGTTCTGGCATGAAAACATACTTCATCAATTACTTTAAAAAGGTTATTTACCTTATTGTTTTGTATGGATTTAGTGTGGCTCATGCTGGTTCCTACGACGACTTTTTCACAGCCGTGCAACGCGACGACGCCGCGACCGTCCAAAGTCTTCTTGCCAGGGGTTTTGACGCCAACACCGTCGATCCGAACGGGCTTCATGGGCTTTATCTGGCGCTGCGCGAGCCTTCGTTGAACGTGGCCCAGGTGTTGGTGGACTGGCCCAAAACCGACGTCAACGTGCTCAATCCCAAGGGCGAAAGCGCGCTGATGATGGCGGCTCTGCGGGGTCAGCAGGCGATGGCTGAAAAGCTGATCAAAAGGGGCGCCGATGTAAACAAGACCGGCTGGGCGCCGCTGCACTACGCGGCAAGCAACGGGCACCTGGCGCTGATGGCGCTGCTGCTGGAAAACAGCGCCTATATAGATGCGGAGTCGCCCAACGGCACCACCCCGCTGATGATGGCGGCCATGTACGGCACAGCCGAGGCCGTCAAGCTGCTCATTGACGAAGGGGCAGACCCGCAACTCAAAAACCAGCAGGGCCTGACCGCACTGCAGTTCGCCCAGCGCGCCAACCGGCCCGATGCGGCCGGGCTGATTGCCACCGCGATACGGCGCCAACGCCCGGCCGGTCAGTGGTGATTGGCCAACATCGTGAGATCAGCGGGTCCGCAGGGCTTCCAGATCAGGACTTGAGGCCAGACGCCGCATCACCACAATCGCTACGGCGGCGCAGGCCAGCGCAATCGCGGCAGTAAGCCCGAGGTATAGCCACGGCACGACCAGCGCTTCAGGCGGTGGGTCGAACACGCCGGCCAGGATGGCCACCAGCGTCTTCGCGATCGCAAAACCTGTGGCGGTGCCCAGCAGCATGCCGCTGACCACCGTGAACAGGCCTTCACTCCACAAAAACGCACCGACCTGGGAGGCCTTCGCGCCCAGCGCAGACAGGATCGCGAAGCTGCGCCGACGCTCGGCCAGGTTCAGGCCCAGCACAATGCCGGCAATGGCGGCGATCAGCAGCACCGAAAACCCGAGTTCAAGCCGGGTCAGCTGGCGCAGGTCCACGGCGGTCAGGCTCGAACTGATGATGGCCTGGGTTTCGCCGAGCGTGGTGACCTTCGTTCCCGGCACGCTGGCCACCACGCCGCGTGCCGCACGGCCCACGGCCTCGATGTTGCCCGATGTGCGCAGCAGCACGACCTCGGCCGCGTTGGTGCCGGTCTGGCTCGCCAGATAGGCCGCATTGGCCACCAGGAACGAGTCCTTGGGTGCGGTCGGAAACTCCAGCACCGTGCCGATGAAGTGAAACCGCACTGTGCGGTATTGATGATCGGTGGCGTTTTGCAGGCGCAGGTTCAGCTCGTCCCCAGGCTTGAGCTGGAAGTCTTTCACGGTTTCCTGCGCGACCAGTACGCCGTCGGGGGTGCGCTGCAGCAGCGCCATGGTCGCGGCCGCGTCGCGGTTGGCGAAATAGGCGTTCGACAGCGTGGTGACCTGCCCGATGCGTTTCGCATCAACGCCAAACATATCCTGCAGGTCCGAGCCGACATAGGCCAGCCGGTGCATCAGCGGCTCGGCCTCGACGACGCCCGGCAACGCGCGCAGCGGGGCGAGCAGGGCGGCGGCCGGCGCTGCGGTGGTGCCTGTCACGGCCACGTCGGCGCCGTTGGTGAGCTCGGCATCGACGCGTGACTGCGTGTCGTAGGTGGTGTTGAAGATGGCCGTGGCCGTGGCGAACGCGAACGCCAGCGAGACCAGCGCAGTGGCCCCGGCGATGCGGCGGTGTTGCCGCGCCAGCGAGGCCGCGATCAGGGGCGCCATGTCGCCCGCGCCGGGTACGCCGCCCGCCAGGCCGGCCATGCCGCGCCGCAGCGCAAAGCCGGCCAGCCGAATCCAGAGCAGGCCCGCACCCAGCCACAGGAAGAGGGGACCGAGGAACGCTTCATAGCGCACCGAGGTCTGCGCCACGCCTTCGGTGGCCAGCACGATGTGGTAGCCGGTCTGGGCCACGTTCCAGAACACGGCGCCGCCGATGGCCAGCAACACCAGATCGAGGTAGATGCGCTGCCACAGCGGATCGCGGCGTGGCCCGAACTCGGAGCGCGACGCGGCCACCGTCGAACGCGTGGCCTCCCGCCACGCGGGTATGACGAAGGCTGCGCTGGCGAGCGCAAACCCCAGCACCGCCGCCAGCGCGAACCAGGGCAGGGCCAGCGCGGTGTCGGTCAGGTGCCATGACAGGCGGGCCGTGACGGCCGCGATCAGCAGGCCGATCAGCACGCCGGCGCTGCCCATGGCGGCGGCTTCCCACGCTGCCAGGCGCACCAGCGTGCCGACCGAGGCGCCGCGTATGCGCAGCAAGCCCTGTTCGCGGCGCCGGCGGTCTGCACCCGATGCCGTGACGGCCACCGTCACCAGCAGCGCCAGCACCACGCCGGGCGCGCCAAGAAACAGGAATAGCACGCGGGCGTACAGCGCATCGGCGCGCACGCCGTCGAGCCGCGCGGCCAGGTTGTTGGCGATAGCGGCGCTGCCGGCCACGCGGACCTCGACGTTGTTCGCCAGCCCTTGCGTCTGCACGAAGGCTGCGCCGGGGTCGGAGGGGAGGGCGGCATGGTTGAGCCGCACATGCAGCTGGGTGCGAACCGAGTCGGGCCGAACGGCGAGTTGCGGGTCGAACAGCGTGTGCCACTGCGCCATCGGCATCACCAGCACGTTGTCGGGCGGTGCCTGCGGCGCGGTGCCCTTGGGCACGCCGATGGCCTGGAACATCGAGTCGGCATTGGGCAGCGTGGCGACACCGGCGATCTTCACATCGACGGGGGGCAGGCCGACGCGCTGCACGCGCACCGTGTCGCCCACCGTGACATGCAGGTTGGCGGCCGTCTGGGTCGCGATCACGACGCCGTCCGGTGTGCCGAGAATGACATGGACCTGATCGGGAAAGCGCGCGTTGTAGTCCGCCTCGATCCCGACCACCTTGCCGGCGCCTGTGGTCTGCGTGGTGCTGCCCGTAGTGGCCGAAAGCCCGGCCGTGTCGGCATAACCCACCGTGCGCAGATCGACCGGCGCCGCAGCCTGGCGAATGGCGTCCACCACGCGTGACGCATCGGCCGTGGGGGCCAGCAGAACCTGCCAATCCACCGGCACATTGGCGATGGCACGCCGCGCCATGGTCTGCCCCGACGAGGCAATGAAAGTGCCGAGCGAGGCCAGCAAGGCCACCGTGAGGGCCAGCCCGGCAATGCTGCCGATCAGCCGGCCGGTGCGGCCAACGAGGGTGCCCCTGAGCCAGAGTCCGATCATGGTGTGCTCCCGGTGGCTGGCAGCGTCAACACGCCGTGGTCCATGCGCCAGACCACCTGCAGCCGTTGTGCGACGGCGAGATCGTGCGTGGCGACGACAAGCGCCGCTTCGGTGCCTTCGAGCGAGCGCAGCAGGGCGTCCATGGCGAGTTGCGCTGTGGGCTGGTCGAGCTGGCCGGTGGGTTCATCGGCCAGCACGAGGCGCGGACGCAGGGCGATGGCGCGCGCCAGGCCGACGCGCTGCGCCTGCCCGCCGGACAACTCGTCGGGCAGTTTGTCGGCCACAGCTGCCAGGCCCACGCTGTCGAGCGCCTTCAGTGCAGACTGCCTTGGTTCGCTCTGGCCACCCAGCAAACGCAGCGGCACCTCGACGTTTTCGGCCGCGCTGAGGGTCGGCAGCAAACTGGCCGACTGGAACACGATGCCGATATGCTGCGGGCGCAGTGCGCCCGACACCCCGAGCGCAGGCCAGCGCACCTGGCCGCTGGTGGCGGTGTCGAGGTCGGCAATGATCTGAAGCAGTGTGGATTTTCCGCTGCCCGACGGCCCGACGATGGCGATGCGGTCGCCGGCGCGCACCGTGAATGAGGCCGGCTGCAGGGCGTCGAGCATGACCTCGCCTTGCTGAAAGCGCCTTGCCACGTCAATGCCCTCTACGAAGGTTTCAGTCATGGTTGATCCTTCCGTCGTGCATGCGCACGACACGGTCTGCATGGGAGGCGAGGGCCTCGCTGTGGGTGGCAATCACGATGGCAGTGCCGGCGGCGCGTTGGGCGTTGAACACGTCCAGCACCCGTGTCTCGGTGGCTGCATCGACCTCGCCGGTCGGTTCGTCGGCGAGCAGCACCTGCGGCGACGCCGCCAGCGCGATCGCCAGGCCCGCGCGGGCCACTTCACCCCCCGACAGTTGCGCTGGTCGCGCTGTCATGTGCCCGCCCAGCCCGAGCTGCTCGAACAGGCGCATGGCACGGGCGTGGTCGGTCTTGCCAGCCAGACGCATCGCCAGGGCCATGTTGTCGACCAGCCGCAGCGCGGGAATCAGGTTGTGCGCCTGCATCAGTATGCCGATGCTGGCCCCACGGCGGCGCGCGCGCTCGGCTTCGGGGCGCCGTGTCAGGCGCTCGCCCAGCAGGTCCACATGGCCACCGTCGGGTTCATCCAGCCCGGCCAGACAGTTCAGCAGGGTCGATTTGCCGCTGCCCGAGGCACCCAGCAAGGCCACCATCTCACCCGGTGCGACCATCAGGCTCACACCGCGCAAGGCCAGCGTTTCAGCGTCTCCGTTGTGGAAGAAGCGGTACAGATCGAAGGCATGGATGCTGGCCATCATTGCCACGCAAAGCTTTTGGCCATCAGTTGCCATTGATCGGCGTTGTCGGCGCCGGCAGGTGCCGACACGGTCAGCGTCGCGAGCCGCCCGGACTTCCAGAAGTAATAACGTTCGTTGTCGAGGCGGATCGCCTTGTTGGTGACCGCATTAGGGTCCGAGTTAGCGCCGTAGTGCACGACAAAGGCCTGACCAGCCGGCAGGGTCAGTGCCTTGACGCTGGTGACGCGGACTGCCTTGGGTGATTTTTCAAGGGTGGCGACTTCGTTCTGCTTGAGACTGGCCAGCGTAGGCGCTGCGGATTGCGGCAAGACGGCTACCTGGAGTTCGTTGTACTTGTCGCTGAAACTGACGCCGCCCGGGAGTTCGCGCCGCGCCCAGCCTTCGGGTACCTTGACGGAAAACCCCAGCGGGGATTTGAACGCGACGAAGGCCTGGTTGTCAGGAATGTCGCCAGGCGGATTTTTCTCGGCAGCGATGGGTTGCTGCGGCTTGGCCAGTGGCGTCGTGCCGGTTTGGGCCGAGGCGATCGACGACAGCGCGCATGCAAGCGTGATCGGCAGCAGCCAGGATAGCTTTCGGTTGATGTTCATGGTGTTGTACCTCTCGAGTTGGGGTTGGGGGTGTACGTAGATTGATCCGGTTGACTTAGCCGTGCCTTAGCGGCTCATCGATACGGTCTTTCGCCCGCACGTTCCATCAACCTTATTGCCTGTACCCATCCCATGGAAGTGTCGGGCGGCACTATCGGCGGTGCGTTCAGTCATGAAAGCAAGGAAGCTCCGGGCTGCAGCGGGCCTGACGTCAAGCACGCTAATATGTTCTACGATGTATA
>NCGI01000291.1 GCA_002256925.1 Polaromonas sp. 28-63-22 | reverse complement strand
AAAGAAAGGCGACCCGCAGTCTGGGTCCCTGCGCTTCGCTCCGGGCACCTTGCGGTGCTCGGAGCGGACGGAAATTTTAGAAACTTGTCTGCTGCGCAGCCTTCGGACATCTAAAATTTAGATCCGTCCGCTCCTGCGCTCCTCAGCCCAGCCAGAACGGGGTTGCGAAATGATTCGAAATCGGATGCGGGGACAGGTTTTCGTCACACGACCGCTATTGTTTTCATAGCTGCTGGCGCACGTAGTGCCTGGGCTGGAGGCCAAAAACACTTGTAGAACGGGGCACACAGCCTGGTTTTTGGGGTCAGATCACAATTTCGCTGAATCCGCTCCCGACCCCATCCCCAAACGCCGTGTGGCAGGGCCGAGCAGCGCAAGGTATCGTGCAGCGACCCTGACTTCAGCTCGCCTTCTCTTTGCTTACTTTACTTTCTCTTGGCGAAGCAAGAGAAAGTGAGTCGCCCGCCGCGGCGACAGAGCGGCACCGGACTCACCAAAGAACATGGTCGCTGATTCGAAGTGAGGCTTCGATACCTCAGCCCGAACGGGGGCGGGCAAAGGCTTCAACAGGCTAGCCCAAACGGGCAGCCAGTTCCAGGGCCTGGCCCTCAACTCAAATGCTTGCCCACAATTCCGGCCAGCTCAAACATCGTCACCTGCGCCTTGCCAAATACCGGCAGCAGCTTCGCATCGGCGTTGATGGCGCGCTTGTTCGCCGCGTCCTGCAGTTTTTCGGCCTTGATGTAATCCCACAATTTCTTGATCACCTGCGTGCGCGCGACCGGCTCGGCGCCAATGACGGCGGCGAGTGCGTCGCTGGGCTTGAGCCCGGTGCCCGGTGTGGTTTTGCGGGGCGCTTTGGGCTTGGCGGTTTTTGCCGCAGCCGTCTTCGCCGGTGCTTTTTTCGCGGCTACTTTTTTGCCAGCCGGTGCCGCTGCCGCACCCTTGACGGCCACCGTCTTGCCGAACGGTGTCTTGATCGTTCCCGACTTCGCGGCGGCGGTTTTGCGCGGCGGAAATTTCGACGGTGCGAACTCGAAGTTCACCTTGCCCGCTTCGGCGTCCCAGGCCAGCATGGCCTTGAAGGCGCGGCGCGTGCGCATCGAGACGAACTTGTCGAGCAGGTCGGTCTTGCCGGTGGTCAGCAGCTTGACCATCTGCTCGCGCTCGATCGGCTGCTGCAGGATCACCTGGCCGGTCTTGAAGTCGCAGCTGGGTGTGGGCTGCGCCATGGTCGGCACCGACTTTTCGCAGACGTAGTTCTTGCCATGTTCGAACACGGCGGCGGCGCATTTGGGGCAGGCGCCCAGGGACTGCTGGTCTGCAAAGTCCACGATCTCGCCGCTTTCGGCGTTCTTGTCGTCGCCGAAATCAAACTCGAGCTTGTAGTTCTTTGTTTCTTCGTCGAACTTGATCACCATTTCGGCGGTGAAAGGCCAGCCGGCCTTGGAGCGGAAGCCTTCGAGCGGGCCGATTTTCTTGTCGCGCAGAAATTGCTCGACCTCGGCGTGCTCGAACGTGCGGCCGGCCGGCGTCTTGCCGAAGCTGAATCCGCAGCCGTCATCGCCTTTTTTACCCACGCAGGTGTAGCGCCGGTAGTTTTCCTTCACCACGCCGCCGCAGTTCGGGCAGGGCGCCTCCAGCGTGGCGTAGTCGCCCGGAATGCTGTCCTTGTCATAGCCCTTGGCCTTGGCCACCATGCGCTCGGTCATCGCGGCAATCTCGGCCATGAAGGTTTCGCGGCTGAGTGCGCCTTTCTCCATCTGCGCCAGCTTGAATTCCCAGTCACCGGTCAGTTCGGCTTTCGACAGTTCCTGCACATCGAGCCCGCGCAGCAAGGTCATCAACTGGAACGCCTTCGCGGTCGGGATCAGCTCGCGGCCTTCGCGCAGCATGTATTTCTCGGCGATCAGGCCTTCAATCGTCGCGGCGCGGGTGGCCGGCGTGCCCAGGCCTTTTTCCTGCATGGCTTCGCGCAGTTCGTCGTCGTCAATGGTTTTGCCGGCACCTTCCATCGCGCCCAGTAAAGTCGCCTCGCTGTAGCGCGCCGGCGGCCGGGTTTTCAGGCCCCTGGCGTCCGCCGTTTTCGTGCGCACGGTTTCCCCGGGCTTGACCGGCACCAGCGTCCTAGCGTCTTTCTCGTCGGTGTTCTCGTCCTCGGCTTCCTTGCCGTAAATGGCCAGCCAGCCCGGCTTGACCAAGACTTTGCCTTCGGTCTTGAAGCTGTGCCCAGCCGCCTGGGAAATCCGCGTCGTCACCAGGTATTCAGCGCTCGGGTAAAACACCGCCATGAAGCGGCGCACCACCAGGTCATACAGCTTTTGCTCGGCCTCGCTCAGGCCACTGGGCGCCTGCAGGGTTGGGATAATCGCGAAGTGGTCGCTCACCTTTGAGTTATCGAAAATACGTTTGTTGGGCTTGATGTAGTTGCCGTTCAACGCCGTCAGCGCATGCGGCGCCAGGTGGCGCATGCCGCTGTCGGCCAACATTTCGAAGGTCTTTTTGACCACTGGCAAATAGTCTTCGGGCAGCGCGCGCGAGTCGGTGCGCGGGTAGGTCAGGGCCTTGTGGCGCTCGTACAGGCTCTGCGCAATTTGCAGGGTGGTCTTG
>NCGI01000290.1 GCA_002256925.1 Polaromonas sp. 28-63-22 | reverse complement strand
GCGCAGGCTGGCAGCAAGGTCTCGGCGGTTCATCAGCCCCGCGAGCAGCGCCGCATCTGGCTCGAAATGGCACAGAAGAACGCCGGGCTCCAGCTGGCGCGGCTGCTGGCCGAAGAAGGGTCGCAGCACACGCGTACCCGGGCGCTGGCGGCGGCGCTTGATCTGTATGCTGACCGACCCGACCGGCTGGGTGACCTGCGCATTGAGTGCTTTGACATTTCCCACACGGCGGGCGAATCGACGCAGGCCTCCTGCGTGGTGTTCCACGGCCACAAGATGCAAAGCAGCGAATACCGGCGCTACAACATCGAAGGCATCACGCCGGGCGATGACTATGCGGCGATGCGTCAGGTGCTGACGCGTCGCTACACCAAACTGGCCGAGGCGGTGCGTAACAGCGCGGGTCACGGTGAAGTCAAAGGCGAGGTAAAAATGCCCGACCTGGTGCTGGTCGATGGCGGCAAGGGCCAGGTGTCGATGGCGAGGCAGGTCTTCGAGGAACTGGGGCTTGATCTGGCGCTGATTGCTGGCGTTGAAAAGGGCGAGGGCCGCAAGGTCGGCCTGGAGGAATTGGTATTTGCTGATGGCCGCGAGAAGATCTACCTGGGCCGGGACTCCGCCGCGCTGATGCTGATCGCGCAGATCCGTGATGAAGCGCATCGCTTCGCGATCACCGGCATGCGGGCACAGCGCGCCAAGGTGCGCGTGGGGGGCAGCAGGCTTGAAGATATCGCCGGCATCGGTCCCAAGAAGCGCGCCAGCCTGTTGCAGCGCTTTGGCGGCGTTCGCGGTATTGCGTCGGCGAGTGCCGAAGATATTGCAACGGTTGACGGCATTTCACGCGAGCTGGCCGACGAAATTTACCGCGCTCTGCATTGACGCGCCGACCGGTCCTGCGGCGCCTAAACGCCCGGTTCGTGGCTCGTGCCAAAATCGGGTGATGTTCCTGACGATCCCGACCATCATGACCTGGACCCGTATCGTTGCGATTCCATTGATTGTGGGCGTTTTTTATCTCAACATTGCGCCTGCCGAGCGCAATCTGATTGCCACCGTCATGTTCGTGGTTTTCGCCGCCACCGACTGGCTGGATGGCTATCTGGCGCGCAAGCTCAACCAGACCTCGTCGTTCGGCGCCTTCCTTGATCCGGTGGCTGACAAATTTCTTGTGTGTGCGTCGCTGCTGGTGCTGGTGCATCTGCAGCGTGCGGACGTGTTTGTGGCGCTCATCATCATTGGCCGCGAAATAGCGATCTCTGCGCTGCGTGAATGGATGGCGCTGATCGGGGCCACCAAAAGCGTGGCGGTGCACATGCTGGGCAAGGTCAAGACCATGGTCCAGATGATCGCCATTCCGTTCCTGCTGTTTGACGGAAACCTGTTCGGATGGGTGGACACCCGGGTGTGGGGCACGTGGTTGATCTGGATTTCTGCGGTCCTGACTGTCTGGTCGATGATTTACTACCTGCAAAAAGCCATACCGGAAATTCGCGCCCGGGCCAAATGAGCGCCTCCGACAGACCATCCCGGGTGTACCGCTGATGAACCCGACGATGCCCGAAGGCGCGCTTGTTCGGGCTATGCCGACGGTGTTTGTGCTGATCTGGAGCACCGGGTTTATCGTCGCCAAGTTCGGATTGCCCTATGCACCGCCGCTCACGTTTCTGGCGATGCGCTATGCCCTGTCGATAGCCTGTTTTCTCATCTGGATCGCCCTGGCACGTGCTGCGTGGCCGCGCGGCGGGCGACAGTGGTTGCACCTGGCGGTCACGGGCGTGCTCATGCATGCGGGCTACCTGGGTGGTGTGTGGGTGGCGGTCAAGCATGGGATGGGTTCGGGCCTGGCGGCGCTGATCGTCGGGCTGCAGCCAGTCCTGACGGCGCTGTGGGTTTCCGGCACGCACGCCGCCGGCGGGAGGGGCCAGGCCGAAGGCCGGGTGACGCCGCGCCAATGGGCCGGGCTCGTGCTTGGCCTGGGTGGCTTGCTGCTGGTGGTTGCCCGGAAATTTGGCACTGGCAGCGAGGTAACGGCCCTTACGCTTGGCTCTGCGGTGCTGGCGCTGTTCAGCATCACGGCGGGCACGCTGTATCAAAAGCGGTTTGTGCAGTTCGCCGATGTGCGGACAGCCAACGCGATTCAACTGACGGCGGCCTTGCTGGTGACCCTGCCGCTCTTGCTGTTCGAGCACGAAGCGGTGGTGTGGAACCGTGATTTTCTGGGTGCCATGGCCTGGTCAGTACTTGTCCTCACGCTGGGCGGAAGTTCCTTGCTGTACCTGCTGATCCAGCGCGGTGCGGCCACCGCGGTGACAAGCCTGCTCTACCTCGTGCCGCCCACCACGGCGATGATGGCGTGGGCGCTCTTTGACGAGCCCATCACTACCGTCACCTTGGCAGGTACGGCGCTCACCGCGCTGGGGGTGAGCCTGGTCGTTCGGCAGGCAAAGGCGGCCTAGGAGTCTGGGCGGCAGAAGATTCGTCTGCTGCAAAGTGTCCGCAGCGGTCTATTTTTCGCCGCTTTCTTGCCAAATATCCAGATATTTGGCGGCGAAATCGTCAAAAACTATCCTCGCTGGGGCCACTTTTCGCTTTGACGCCTTCTGCCGCCCAGACTCCT
>NCGI01000289.1 GCA_002256925.1 Polaromonas sp. 28-63-22 | reverse complement strand
GCTGGTGCTGCACGGCAATCGGTGCGGGCGGCACCAGCGGCAGGTGTGCGCGGTGACCGGGACGGTGTTTGACCGGTAGCGCCAACACCTGCCCCACGGTGCGTGAAAACAGTTCTTTTTCGGCCCTGGCCTTGGTAGCGGCGGCCTTGCGTGCCGCCTCCAGCTCTTGCGCCAGCCGGGCGCGCCGTTCGATCTCCAGCTTGACGGCTTTCAGGTCTTTGAGGTCTTTCAGCTTGCCGCGCGGGGCAGGCGCGGCGACTTTGGCTGCGCTGACAGATGCTAAAGCAATCCCCGCTGGGCCATCGACACGGCTTCGGTACTCGTCACCACAAAATGGTCGAGCACGCGCACATCGACCAGGCCCAGCGCGGCCTTGAGCGTCTGCGTCAGCGCCTCGTCGGCGCGCGACGGCTCGGCCGTGCCGCTGGGGTGGTTGTGCGCCAGCACCACGCTGGCCGCGTTCAGAGCCAGCGCGCGCACCACCACCTCGCGCGGGTACACGCTGGTCTGCGTCAGCGTGCCCCGGAACAGTTCTTCGAGCACGATCAGCCGGTGCTGGCTGTCGAGAAACAGCACCGCAAAGATTTCGTGCGGCCGGCTGCCGAGCTGTAGTTGCAAATAGTCACGTACCGCCTCGGGCGAGTCGAAAAGCGTTTGCTGTTTGAGTTGCGCCGCGAGGGCGCGGCGGGCCAGTTCCAGCACCGCCACAATCTCGGCGCGCTTGGCCGGGCCCAGGCCCTTGATGGATTTCAGCGCGTCGGCGCCGGTGTGCAGCAGCCCGGCCACGCCGCCGAATTGATCGAGCAGCTCCTGGCCCATCTGCAGCGCGTTTTTGCCGGGCAGGCCGGTGCGCAGCAGCAGCGCCAGCAGTTCGGCGTCACCGAGGGCGCCGGGGCCGCGTGCCAGCAGTTTTTCGCGCGGGCGGGCGTCTTCGGGAAGGTCTTTGAGCAGCATGAAAGCGGTTCCTGTCCGGATAAAAGCAGTAAAAACCGCAAACTCGTCCAGGCGAACGGGGCTTTCTACAATGGAGGCAGTTTACAAACAGCAGCCGGCAGCCCACTGCAGCCATCGAAAGTTTTATGTCCAGCGTGCAATCCATCACATCACCCCCCGCGTCAGCCATCGTCGAGCCAGGCTCTTTTTTGACCCTGCACTACCGCATGGCTGGCCCCGACGGCAAAGACATCATCAGCACCTTTGGCGGCAAGCCCGCCACGCTGAGCCTGGGCGCGGGTGAGCTGTCGCCAGCCATCGAGCAGCGGCTGCTGGGCATGGCGGAAGGGGCGCGTACGACCTTCGAGCTGCCGGCCGGCGCAGCCTTTGGCGACCGCAACCCGGAGCTGATTCAGTGGGTGGCGCGCAAGCTGCTCAATGAACTGGGCGACCCGGACGAAAAGTACCAGGTCGGCGATGTGGTGCAGTTTCCGACGCCCGATGGCCAGGGCCAGTACGCTGGCGCGGTTCAGCAGGTCGGCGGCGCGGGTGATGCGGTTCAGTTCGACTTTAACCACCCGCTGGCGGGCCAGCCGGTGATCTTTGAAGCCTTTGTCATTGGAGTGCTATGACTGAAATCCTTTTGGCGGAGCCCCGTGGCTTTTGCGCCGGCGTTGACCGCGCCATCGAAATCGTCGAACGCGCGCTGGCCAAGTTCGGCGCGCCGATTTACGTGCGCCATGAAATCGTCCACAACACCTATGTGGTGAACGACCTGAAGGAAAAAGGCGCGATTTTCATTGAAGACCTGGCGGACGTGCCACCCGGCGCGACGCTGGTGTTCAGCGCCCACGGCGTCAGCAAGGCGGTGCAGCACGAGGCCGCCGCGCGGGGTTTCCAGATCTTTGACGCCACCTGCCCGCTGGTGACCAAGGTGCATGTCGAAGTGGCCAAGCTGCATAAGGAAGGCTACGAATTCATCATGATCGGCCACAAAGGCCATCCGGAAGTCGAAGGCACCATGGGCCAGCTCGACAGCGGCATTCATCTGGTCGAGGACGTGGCCGATGTGGCGCGCATCTCGCCGCTGCAAACCGCGCGGCTGGCGGTGGTGACGCAGACCACGCTGAGCGTGGACGACGCGGCCGAAATCAGCGCGGCCGTCAAGGCGCGCTTTCCGCAGGTGCGCGAACCCAAGCAGCAAGACATCTGCTACGCCACACAAAACCGCCAGGACGCCGTGAAGGTGCTGAGCCCGCAGGTCGATATCCTGATCGTCGTCGGCAGCCCGACCAGTTCGAACAGCAACCGCCTGCGCGAACTTGCGGCCAAGCTGGGCACCGAGGCTTACATGGTGGACGATGCCAGCGAGTTGCAGGAAGCATGGTTTGAAGGCAAGTCCAAAGTGGGTTTGACGGCGGGTGCCTCGGCGCCCGAAATTCTCGTCAACCAGGTGATTGATCGCATCAAGGCGCTGGGCGCGGTGTCGGTGCGCAAGATGCCGGGCATTGAGGAAACCATCAAGTTTCCGCTGCCCAAGGGCCTGAAGGTCGATGCGCAGGGCCAGGCGCTGGCGGTTGAAAACAGCCAGCTGCACCAGTTGTCGTGACGGGTGCCATGGCTGATGCCGCGGCAGGTGCGGAGATGGATGCGATGGCAAGTCGCTATCAAATTGAGAGCTGCTTGCGCACATTCCGCTTGGGCTACAGCCACTTTATCCTTGAAACTCCACTGTGGAAGCTGCCCGGCAGCGCGCTCGGCGTGGCGTGCGCTGAAGTCTGGCTCAAGCTGGAGCATCTGCAGACCGGCGGCAGCTTCAAGGCGCGCGGCATGCTTAACCGGCTGCTGTCGAACCCGATTCCCGCCAGCGGCGTGATTGTTGCGTCGGGCGGCAATGCGGGCATCGCGCCAGCGGCGTGATTGTTGCGTCGGGCGGCAATGCGGGCATCGCCACTGCCGCAGCCGCCCGGGAACTGGGCGTGCGCTGCGAGGTGTTCGTTCCTGAACTTTCAAGCCCGGCCAAACGCGCCCGGCTCGCTGCCCTGGGCGCGACAGTGGTGGTGGGCGGTGCGGCGTATGCCGATGCGCTGCAGGCGTGCACCGTTCGCCAGCAGGAAACAGGTGCCTTGCTGACGCATGCCTACGACCAGCCCGAAGTGCTGACCGGGGCCGGCACGCTGGCGCTTGAAATCGGGCAGCAGGGCGGCGTGCCCGATTCGGTGCTGGTCAGTGTGGGTGGCGGCGGGCTGATCGGCGGCGTGGCGAGCTGGTTCGGGCAGCGCAGCCGGGTTGTTGCGCTGGAGCCAGAACGCGCGCCGACGCTTTTCAGGGCGCGCGAGGCCGGCAAGCCGGTCGATGTGGCCGTCAGCGGCATCGCGGCCGATTCACTCGGCGCCCAACGCATTGGCAGCCTGGCCTGGACGGCCACGCAGGCGCATGTGCGCGATGCGCTGCTGCTGACGGACGAATCCATCCGCGCCGCGCAGCTCTGGCTGTGGAATGAACTGAAGCTGGCGGTTGAGCCTGCGGCGGCCTTGCCGCTGGCTGCACTGCACAGTGGCCGCTACACGCCGCGCGCTGACGAAAAAGTCTGCCTCATCCTTTGCGGCGCCAACCTTGATCCGGCCACGCTGGCCTGAGCCGGCAAA
>NCGI01000288.1 GCA_002256925.1 Polaromonas sp. 28-63-22 | reverse complement strand
CGGCGGCTGCGCCGGTCGTCGTCCACCAGTTGCCGGAAGCCACCAGCATCGACAGCAGCGACAGTTCGGAGTCGTAGTAGCTGGTGACGAAATGCGAGTTGACCCAGTCCCAGGAGGCGTTCAGGTAAGGCTGGAATTTGGCGTCCACCTGCGCGCCGTTCATGGCCCCGGCGATCATTCCCATGTTCGTCCATGCGGATCCCATGGTCGTGCCGTTCATCTGGTAGCCGATGGCCATGTTGTTCGGGTTGCCGCCGGTGCTGGTCACCAGAAAGTTCATCAGCTTCGTGACAACGCCCTTCCAGCGGGTGTCGCCGGAATGAACGTAGTCGGTGCCCCAGCGCCACGGGTTGCGCTGCGCGTTCATGAAGTAGTTCATCTCGGTGGCCACGAAGTCACCCATGTAGCCGGGGGAAGGTTTGGGCGTGGCGGTGTTGGTCTCGACGATGAAGTCGGGCATCAGGCCGACGCCGGCCGAATACACGCTCTGCATGCGGTCCACCAGCGCGTAGCTGCGGTCAATGGCGGTGGCGTTCCAGAAGCTGTCGCCAGTTGCCTTGGCATAGGCGCGGAAGTGGCCAATCATGTAGTCGGACGTGCGGCTCACGTCGGGCGTGCTCAGGCCCTTGGTGGTGCCGTCAGGCTTCATGTTGAACGCCTTCATGGCGTTGACGGTGTTGATCCCCTCCTGCTTGTAGTTCCAGGTGCCGGTCGATCCCCACTGGCGGTCTGCCATCAGCAGCGCCATCGCAATGTCTTCGTCGCCGTCCATCGCGTTCCAGCCGTCACCGACGCCGGGCTGCGACGAGCCATCCGCGGCCAGGCGCCAGTCCATCAGGTACTTGCCGCCGCCGTTTGGGATGCTGTAGGCCGGGCGGGCGCGCACGGTTTTGAGCAAACCATCAAAAATCGTCTGGGCTTCCGGGTCATGCCCGGCCATCAGTACCGAAATCAGCATGCCGTAGCCCATGCCTTCGGACACCGCCAGGTAAGCCGTGTTGTTGAACTTGACCGCCTTGCCGCCCGGAAGCGATGGCACATTGACGACGGCAGCGGCCTTCCAGGCGTTGTAGTTGGCCTTGATCGAGGCATCCATCTGCGCGGGGGTGACGTGGTTCGGCTTGATGCCGTACACGTAGGGGTCGAGCCGGGCGCCGAACGGGTACGTGGGTGCCGCAGCGAAGGCGGCACTCGTACAGAGTGCGCCCAGCAGCGACATGGCCGTCAGGAGTCTTTTGAAATGCATGAGTACCTTTTTTGTTGAAAATCAGGCGGAATATTCCACCGTTTTATGGCTGCAGCCCAAGCAGTACGTGCGCTGGCAGCTATTTTTTTCATAGCAAAAACAGGATGACGATGCACGTCCTGGCAGCAAAGGCAGATCGGGGCCACGTGGCTACCGCACCGCATTCGCGCTTTTCACAGACGTGCTGTCTGGCTGTGAATCCTCTGACGAGGAAGCCAATCCATCGCCGAAAAATCATCCCGGGAGGGGACGACGCGGCCTGCCTTTTGTTTCGAAAACGCGATCGTAGGACACGTTTTGTAAGTCTTGTCTTACACCTGTTGTAGGACGTTGCTTACATACACAGTAGAGAAAAGTTGTAGGCAAAAGCCTGCCGACCCGAGGATTCAGGTGGTCAGAATTTCCCAATGGAGAAGGCCTGCAGCAGCGTACTTGCCAAGAGTTCTGAAGTCAGACTTTTACGCCAGCGGTGGCATACAAGGCCCACAAAATTTGCTTGCATTACCACCCAGGAAGAGGTCGCTTAACTTTGTAGGAATAAGCTTACAAAAATACGCGGCGATCCTGCCCGGAAATCGCTTCGACGCCCCAATCGGTACGCTATGTGTGCCAACGAACAGACAGAAACTGGGCGACACGCTACGCTGGAGCAGTTTGTCGGAAACACAGGGGTTTTGCGCTTACATCCTCAGATTTGAGCTGACATAGCTTTACCTTTTAATGCCCGAAAAAGAGCTTCAAGTCGGTAAAAGCCAACACGGCAGGGCGTGTCGGTCTGGAATCTGGTGGACGACTTGACAGAATCTCTCGCCAAAGTGGCGCGGCCACTTCTTGCTCATCATCTGGCAGACAAGGCCGCCAGCGGAAGCGCGGTCTTGTAGCGCACCTGCTTGAGCGCAAAGCTGGAGCGGATCTTTTCAATGCCGGGAATCGGCGTGAGCTGCTCCAGAATGAATTTTTCGAGCGCGCCAATGTCGGCCACCGCCACACGAATCAGGTAGTCGCTGTCGCCGGTCATCAAATAGCATTCCATAACCTCGTCATGCTCGGCGATGCGGCGCTCGAATTCAGCCAGCGACTCCTTGTTTTGCGAGCGCAGGCTGATCGAGACGAACACGCTCAGACCCAGCCCCAGCGCGGCGGCGTTGGCAATCGCCACGTAACGGTCGATCACCTTCGCCGCCTCCAGTGCCTTCACGCGGGCCAGGCAGGGCGACGGACTCAAATGCACGCGACGGGCCAGCTCCACGTTGGACAGCGAGCCGTCACGCTGCAGTTCATGAAGAATCTTCAAGTCGAGGTTATCAAGCTGCATACGCTGCATATTCCTTTGTTTTAAGCATTTTATGCCGCGTCAAGCCGATGGTGATTCAT
>NCGI01000287.1 GCA_002256925.1 Polaromonas sp. 28-63-22 | reverse complement strand
CGTGGAAAAAGTGGTTGTCATCGGTACCGGAACCATGGCTGCGGGTATTGGCGCAGGGTTCATCAACGCGGGCTTCGCCTGCGTTTTCCTCGGGCGCCAGATGGACAAAGCCCGACAGTCGCTTGCGGACGCACATGCGTTGGCCGGTGGCGTCCCGACCGGGGCGGTTGCGGGCTCTGCCGGTTTGATCGACAGCTGGAACGACTGGACTCATGTCGTCTGGGTGATCGAGACCGTCGCCGAAGACCTGGACATCAAGCATGCACTGTTCGCTGCGCTTGATGTCCGGGTGCCAGGCCACATTCCCATCGGCAGCAACAGCTCGGGTTTTCCGATCACGCGCATCGCGCACGGGCTGGCTACGCGACGCCGCATGTTCAACGCGCACTACTTCATGCCGGCGCACCTGGTGCCACTGGTGGAACTGGCTCTGGGTGAGGATTCCGATCCGGTGCTCGGTGAAGCGGTCTGCGGGCTGTACCGCCGCGCCGGCAAGAAGCCGGTACTGGTTCGCAAGGACATTCCGGGATTTTTGGCCAACCGGATTCAGCATGCGCTGATGCGCGAGGCGCTGGCACTGATTGACAGCGGCATTGCCTCGCCCGAAGACGTGGATACGGCGGTTCGCTACAGTTTCGGTTTTCGCTACGCTGCGGCCGGGCCTGTGCTGCAAAAAGAAATTTCGGGTTGGGACAGCATGGCCAAAGCCGCTGCAGAAATCTATCCCTCGCTATCGAACACGCATGTCCTGGCTGATTGCGTCCACCGCATCATCGCAGCCGGCCACACCGGCATGAAAGCCGGCGAAGGTTTCAGGCCGTGGTCGGCGGATCAGATCAAGATCGAACGTGCCGCCTACGAAGAACGGCTGAAGTCCGCCTTCGATGTGCTCGCCATGGATGGCCGCAGTGTTGAAAGTTCCCGCCCTGGCTAGCGGGGCCGCCACACCAGGACACGAGCCGTCAGGGGTCACTGTGGGCCCAAGGGTCTGGCGTGAAGCCTGCATAAAATTGCGATTCAGATTTTGAGCAGCATTCTATTTTTTTCAAGGCAACTGCATGATAGAAACCTCCGAAAAGCGGCTCATGGGTCCGGTCATCCGGCTGCACCCGAATGACAACGTCGTCGTGGCGCGGGTCGATGTTCCCTTGGGCCTGGCGTTTGAAACCGATGTGGCCGGCGAGCGCATCACCAGCAAGTCGCAGGTCACGGCGGGCTACAAGATCGCCACCAGGAAAATCCTCAAGGGCGAGCCGATCCTGAAGTACAGCGTGACCGTGGGCTTTGCCCGCTTTGGTGCATAGCCACAACACCGAGTTTCGCGAATTCGACCGCGACTACGCCCACGCCAGCGAATTCAGGCCGGTGCAGTTGCTGCCTGAATCCGAGCGCGCCACCTTCCAGGGTTATGTGCGCCCCCACGGCAAGGTTGGCACGCGTAATTTCATCGGCATCCTGTCCACCGTCAACTGTTCGGCTACCGTGGTCAACAAGATCGCCGATTGGTTCACGCCGGAGCGGCTGAAGGACTTCCCGAATGTCGATGGCGTGGTCGCTTTCAGCCATTCCATCGGCTGCGGCATGGAAATGACGGGCGAGCCGATGCAGTTGCTGCGCCGCACGATGGCGGGCTACATCCGCCACCCGAATCTGGCCGCTGCCCTGGTGATTGGCCTGGGCTGTGAGCGCAATCAGCTCAAAGGCTTGCTGGCGCAGGAAGAACTGGCGGCCAGCCCGCACCTTCATACCTTCATCATGCAGGAGACTGGTGGTACGCGGCAGACTATCGCGGCGGGCATTGAGGCCGTGCGGGCGCTTTTGCCCGAGGCCAACAACGTGCGGCGGGAAACCGTGTCAGCCAGTCACCTGAGCGTCGGCTTGCAGTGTGGCGGCTCCGACGGCTTTTCGTCGATCACCGCCAACCCGGCGCTGGGCGCGGCGGTCGATATTCTGGCGCGCCACGGCGGCACTGGCATCTTGTCGGAGACGCCCGAGATTTACGGCGTCGAACACACGCTGACGCGCCGCGCCGCCAGCCGGGCGGTGGGTGAAAAGCTGATCGAGCGTATCCGCTGGTGGAAGGACGTTTATTCAGTCGGTCGCGATGTGCAGATCAACGGTCAGGTGAGTCCGGGCAACCAGATCGGCGGGCTTGCCAACATTTTTGAAAAATCGCTCGGCTCGTCGATGAAAGGTGGCACCGGGCCGCTGATGGAGGTTTACAAATACGCTGAGCCCGTCACCACAAAGGGTTTTGTATTTATGGATACGCCCGGCTTTGATCCGGTATCGGCCACTGGTCAGATCGCCGGGGGCGCGAACCTGATCGCCTTCACGACCGGGCGCGGCTCGATGTTCGGCTCCAAGCCCGCACCGTGCATCAAGCTGGCCACCAACACGCCGATGTTCCAGCGCCTGGAAGAAGACATGGACATCAACTGCGGCGAAATTCTCGACGGCACGGTCAGCGTTCAGGAAATGGGCCAGCGGATTTTCGAGCTGTTTTTGCGCACCGCTTCGGGCGAGGCTTCAAAAAGTGAATTGCTGGGGCTCGGTGACTACGAATTCGTGCCGTGGCAGATCGGAATCATGAGTTGAGGCCTTATCGCCAGCATGTAGATCGCTATTGATTTGATAGCGACTCGCGCATATGTTTGTTGGGCTCCAAGCATAAAACGCCGTTAAAACAAGCACCAGACTGGCACCACGGTGCCTCAATCCGCCAGCGCCTTCATCTCCGCATACAAATCGCTCTTGCCTTCAAAGCCAATGCCCGCCAGGTCGGGCATCGTGATGTGGCTGGCCTCGACCCGCACACCGTCGGGAAAGCCGCCGTAGGGCTGAAACAGGTCGGGGTAGCTCTCGTTGCCACCCAGACCCAGACCCGCCGCGATGTTGAGCGACATCTGGTGTCCGCCGTGCGGAATGCAGCGGCGCGGCGACCAGCCATGCGTCTTCATCACGTCCAGCGTACGCTGGTATTCGCACAGGCCATACGACAGCGCGCAGTCGAACTGCAGCCAGTCGCGGTCGGGCCGCATGCCGCCGTGGCGAATCAGGTTGCGCGCGTCCTGGTGGCTGAACAGGTTCTCGCCGGTGGCCATGGGGCCGGGGTAAAAATCAGCCAGCGCGGCCTGCAGCGTGTAGTCCAGCGGGTCGCCGGCTTCCTCGTACCAGAACAGCGGGTACTGGCGCAGCATTTTCGCGTAGGCGATCGCGGTTTCCAGATCGAAACGGCCGTTGGCATCGACCGCCAGCCGGGCGTCGCTGCCCAGCTCGGTCAGCACCGCTTCGATGCGCGCGCGGTCTTCATCGATGGCCGCGCCGCCGATTTTCATCTTCACCACGGTGTAGCCCCGGTCGAGGTAGCTGCGCATCTCGCCGCGCAAGGCGCTCATGTCCTTGCCGGGGTAGTAGTAGCCTCCGGCCGCATACACGAACACCTTGGGGTCCGCCACCAGGCCATGCCGCTCGGCCAGCAGGCGAAACAGCGGCTTGCCGGCAATTTTGGCCACCGCGTCCCACACCGCCATGTCGAGCGTGCCGACGGCAACCGAGCGCTCGCCGTGACCGCCGGGTTTTTCGTTGTTCATCATGGCCGCCCACACGCGGTCGGGGTCGAGATTGGTGCCGGCGTTGTCCAGCAGCGTTTCGGGCCTCGCTTCCAGCAAACGCGGCGCAAAACGCTCGCGGACCGGCAGCGGGCAGCGGCCGGACGAAACCAGCGGCATGTTAGCAGCCTGCCTGAATGCCTTGGGCGGTTTGAACCGCCTGAACGACTGGAGGTGTGACCGGTCACCAATCGCTCACCAACCCCGCCGCACGCGTCGATGATTTTTCAAAATGGGTGGCCAGAAAGGCGACGAATGCCCGCACCCGTGCCGACAGTTCGAGCCGCTGCGGGTAGACGACATGGATGTCGGCCGGCGGGGTCTGGTAATTTTCAAGGACCTGGCGCAGTCGGCCGCTGCGCAGGTATTTGGCGATGTCCCATTCGGCGCGCATCAGGATGCCGTGTCCGTCGAGCGCCCAGTTCACTGCAATTTCGCCGTCGCTGGTGCTCAGGTTGCCGCGCACCTTGACGGCCTCGGTGCGCTTGCCGGCGCTCAGCCGCCAGACACCGTAGGCATCGTCGCCCTGCCGGATGCCGATGCAGTTGTGTTGCGTCAGATCATGCGGTACTTTTGGAACGCCATGCCCGGCCAGGTAGGCTGGCGATGCACACAGCAAGCGGCGATTCGGCGCGATTTTCCGGGCAATCACGCGGGCATCGGGCGGCTCGCCGAAGCGGATACAGATATCAAACGCGTCGTCGGTCAGCGGCGGCGGGCTGACGGACAGCTGCAGTTGCACCTGCACCTCGGGGTGACTTTTGACGAAACGCGAGATCAGCGGCGCCACATGGTTGCGGCCAAAACCCAGGGTTGCATTGACGCGCAGCAGTCCCTTCGGCGCGGCGACCGAGCTGGACACCAGTTGCTCCATGTCATCGATGTCGGCCAGAATGCGCCGCGCGTGACCGAGGTAAATCTCGCCCTCTGGCGTCAGGCTGGTGCGCCGCGTCGTGCGGTTGAGCAACTGAACGCCCAGCCGCGCTTCCATCTGCGCCAGGCGCTTGCTGATCGCGGCCGTGCTGACGCCGAGTTCGCGCGCCGTGCCTGAAAAGCTCCCCAGCCGGGCCAGCAGACTGAAAAAAGCCATTTCCGAAGGCGCTGCGCCCAATGCACCTGCAGGGCTGGATCGACTTGAATTCATTATTAACCTGAAGTGAACAATGCAATTACTTTAAGTTCTTTCAATACCCGGGGCAATGGTTAAAGTGCTCCACGTCAAGCCCCAACGAGAATTCACTGCTCAGGAAATTTCAATGAAGACCTACAACATCGCCTGCATTCCCGGGGACGGTATCGGCAAGGAAGTGGTGCCTGCGGGCCAGACCGTTCTTGAAGCCCTGGCCGCCGCGCAAAACACCTTCAGGTTCGCATTCAGCGCCTTCGACTGGGGCGGCGACTATTACCGTCAGCACGGCGTGATGATGCCGGCCGACGGTCTAGACGCGCTGCGTGACAAGGACGCAATCCTGTTCGGCTCGGCCGGGGATCCGGACATTCCTGATCACATCACGCTATGGGGTCTGCGCCTGAAGATCTGTCAGGGTTTTGACCAGTACGCCAACGTGCGGCCGACGCGCATTTTGCCGGGCATTGAGTCGCCGCTGCGCAACTGCAAGCGCGAGGATTTGAACTGGGTCATCGTGCGCGAAAACTCTGAAGGCGAATATTCCGGCGTCGGGGGCCGGGCGCACCAGGGCCATCCGATCGAGGTGGCGACCGACGTCTGCATGATGACTCGTGTCGGTGTGGAGCGCATCATGCGATTCGCCTTCAGGCTGGCGCAGTCGCGGCCCCGCAAGCTGCTCACGGTGGTCACCAAATCCAACGCGCAGCGCCACGCGATGGTGATGTGGGACGAGATCGCGTTGCAGATCAGCAAGGAGTACCCCGACGTGAGCTGGGACAAGGTGCTGGTGGACGCCTGCACCGACCGCATGGTCAACCGTCCGGCTTCGCTCGACACCCTGGTCGCGACCAACCTTGCCGCGAAGCAGCTGATGCAGGCGATCGAGTCCGTCACGGCCAACCCGGCGCTGCACACCAGAGACCTGGGCGGCAAAGCCACCACCCGGGAAGTCACCCATGCGGTGTGTGCGCTTCTGACCAACAATGTGCAGGCGCAACGGCGCGCCGCCTGAGTGTTTTTTTTCCGCCCACCTCATTCCGCTCCCGCTTTCCCAACCTGTTTGTAGCCCTGCACCGGAGACACATTCATGACCATCAAACTCAAAACCCTGATCGGCCTCACCTGCCTGCTCGCCGCACCCCTTGCAATGGCGCAGACGCCCGCCTGCCCGGATAAAAACGTCCAGTACTGGCAGGCCTTTCCGCCGGGCGGCGAGTCTGACCTGTCGGCGCGCCACCAGCAGCTGGTGCTGAAGAAAAAATGTCCGTCTGTGGACACCGTCATCCAGTACAAGGCTGGTGCAGGCGGTGCGCTGATGTGGTCGCAGATGAACCAGCTCCCGCCCGACGGGCTGAATGTCGTGGGCGTGAACCTGCCGCATATCGTCTTCCAGCCCATCGAGGGTCAGGTCCAGTACAAGACGCAAGACATCACGCCTGTGTACTGGTTCCACTACACGCCCGATATTCTGGTGGTACCCGAGCAGAGCCCGATCAAGACCTTCGCCGACTTCATCAAGGCCGCGAAAGCCGATCCCGGCAAGCTCAGTCTGGGCGGCTCCGGCCAGAACTCGGCCAACCACGCGGCCCACGAGCGCATGAACGCGGCCTTCGGCGTCAAGACCATCTACGTGCCGTTCAAAGGCACGGGCGACATGGCCACGGCCGTCATGGGCGCGCAGGTCGATGGCGCCATGACCTACACCGCCTTCGCCATCAACAACAAAACCCGCATCCGCCCGCTGGCCGTGGCCATGGACAAGCGGCATCCACTGATGCCCGACGTACCGACTTTCAAGGAACTCGGCGTGGACTGGGTCGATGGCGCCTACCGCGGCATCGGTGTGCCCAAAAACACATCACCCGAAGCGCGCAAGAAAATTTCGGACACATGGGCCGCACTTAACAACGACCCCGAGATGAAAGAGCTGGCCGCCAAGAGTGGCTTCGAGCTGGTCAACGTCGGGGTGGACCAGATGGACGCGTTCATGAAAGAAAAAACGAAGCTCTACACCGAAGGCGCGCAGCGGCTGGGCCTGGGCAAGAAGTAGCTGCACATCCGGCGCGGCATCCGTCCGGGTGCCCGCCATGCAGTTTCGCCGCAGGGTTGGCGGCAGGTTACGGCGTCACAATGGCGGACTGGAGATTTCTCAATGACCGCGCCTGATCCTGCCAGCCAACCCCGCCTGTTTCTCGAGCACCTTTTTCACGCCGCCGTCACCCGCGCTTTGCCGCTGCACAACACGGCGGCGTTTCTGCCGGCGCCGCCCAAAGGCCGCACCATCGTCATCGGTGCCGGCAAGGCCGGTGGTTCCATGGCGCAGGCGGTCGAAGCGCTGTGGCCCGCCGAGGCAAGGCTC
>NCGI01000286.1 GCA_002256925.1 Polaromonas sp. 28-63-22 | reverse complement strand
AAGATCGTAACTACTGAGCCCTGTTCTTCCTCCTTCCCCCGCTGGGGGAAGGCCGGGATGGGGGTCTGCGGTGGTCGAACTTCAGCGGTCTGCCCTTGTCAGGGCTTGGCTGGAAAACGTCTGCTGCGCGGTTGGGACTAGCCCGACCTGGAGCCGGGAGGCCCCCATCCCAACCTTCCCCCAGCGGGGGAAGGGGCCGTGCGGACGCAGGAACAGGGTTCTTCGGTAGGCTGAGTCGTTACGAAAGATCTCGCACGACGACCCGGAAGGAAGCCGCAGGCAAGCCGACGCATCGGCGCGCCTGCGAGCCCGGCTGCGATGCCCTGTGCGACGCTTTACTTCTTCATCTCGTCCATCGGCATGCCGTCTTTTTTCATGGCGTCCTTGCCCATCGAATCCTTCTTCATGCCGTCCTTCTTCATGCCATCTTTTTTCATGCCGTCCTTGCCCATCATGGTGTCTTTGCCCATGCTGTCTTTTTTCATGCCGTCGTGACCCATCGAGTCCTTGGCCATCGGGTCTTTCTTCATGCCGTCCTGCGCCATGGGCGCACCGGCGTGCGAGGCCGCTTGTGCAACACCTGCAGCGAGGAGGGCGGACAGGGCGAGAAGTGTTTTCAGATTTTTCATGGTGCTTACCTTTGTGTGACAGTTAAAAAAATAGACGAAACGTCCATGCGAGCGGGTTGGGGGCAGCCTGCGCTGACCCTCCCTTTGTTGCGGGGCGTCTGAGCCGTGCGGGCTTAGCTGCCTCCGAACCGGTTGCAGCCCTGATCTTCCCGATAGCCGGCAGGGTAAGTGTTGGTGACAAAAAGAGCCCGAACAGGTTTCGGGGTCTTTGTCGTTGCGCGCGAGGCCTGCACGCCGCGCTGGCGCGTGACCTGATCGGTTCGCTGCATGGCGCGCAGCCATCCGGGGTGGATGCGTGATGTTCGGGTTGCATGGCGACACTCCTGCGTTTCGCAAGCCGGCCGGGCTGCCCTTGCGCTCTGGCGGCGCCGGCGTGGCGGCTTGCTTGGGTGTCTGTCGGGCAGGATTCGCCTTTCTTACACCAGTGCTTGCGTCGCCTCAGCATGTGGCGCGGCGATACGCAATTTTGCAAAGCAGCGGGAGCTTTGATGCGGCGTGTGTTGCTATAAAATCAGGAGCTGCCCGCGCAGGTATTTATTGGGCTGCAGGCACTATTTGCCTGAAAATGACCTTCAGGGCGGCAGCCTGCGCCCTTTTTTTGCGGAGCGCGCTACAGCACCTTGCTCAGGAACCGGCGCGTGCGTTCTTCCCGGGGGTGGTCGAAGATGTCGGCGGGCGAGCCTTCCTCGACGATCAAACCTTCGTCGATGAACACCACCCGGTCGGCCACCTGGCGCGCAAAACCCATTTCGTGCGTCACCACCACCATGGTCATGCCTTCTTCGGCCAGTGCCTGCATCACGCTCAGCACTTCGCCAACCATTTCCGGGTCGAGCGCGGAAGTGGGCTCGTCGAACAGCATGATGCGCGGCTGCATGGCCAGCGCCCGGGCAATCGCCACGCGCTGCTGCTGGCCGCCCGAAAGCTGGTTCGGGTAGGCATTGATCTTGTCGAGCAGCCCGACCTTCACCAGCAGTTCGCTGGCCCGGTTGCGCGCCTGCAGCGCGTCCAGTCCACGCACCTTGCAGGGTGCCAGCATGATGTTTTCGAGCACGGTTTTGTGCGGGAACAGGTTGAAGCGCTGAAACACCATGCCAATTTCGGCGCGCAGCGCATCGACGTCGGTTGTCGGGTCGTGGACCGACACGCCATGCACCAGCACCGAGCCACCGGACGCGTCTTCAAGCCCGTTGAGGCAGCGCAGGAAGGTGCTCTTGCCCGAACCCGACGGGCCGATCACGCAGACCACCTCGGTCGCCTGAATCTCGCAGTCAATGCCGCACAGCACCTGGTGGCTGCCGAACTGCTTGGTCAGCTGGTTAACGCGAATCACCCCGTCCATAGCGCGCCTCCAGTTTGGTCACGATGTGGGCCAGGCCCAGCGTCAAAATCCAGTACATCAATGAAATGGTGAGGTAAGGCTCCCAATAGCGCGAGTAGGCGCCGGCCACCGTTCGCGCGGCATAGGCCAGCTCGGCCAGGCCGATGGCCGACACCAGCGACGAGTCTTTCAGCAAGGCAATCGCGTTGTTTCCCAGCGGCGGCAGCATGCGCCGGAACGCCTGTGGCAGCACGACGTGGTACATGGTGCGCGGAAACGACATGCCGAGCGAGCGCGACGCCTCGACCTGGCCCTTGTCAATCGACTGGATGCCGGCGCGGAAGATCTCGGAAATGTAGGCGCCGGCGTTCAGCGTCAGCGCCACCACGCCGGACAGAAAAGCGCCGTAGTTCTGCTTGATGTTGCGCGCCGCCTCGCCTGAAATCAGCAGGCCGTCGGCCTGGTTGATGAACAGCGGCATCACGGCAAAGTGAATCAGCAAAATCTGCACGAACAGCGGCGTGCCGCGAAAAAAGCTGACGAACACCGCTGCCGGCCAGCGCAGCAGGTATTTGCAAAGCTGTTGAGCGGGCGAATGGCGGGATTCGGCCACCCGCGCCAGACCGACCGCCAACCCCAGCGCCGTGCCCTGCACGATGCAGATCAGCGTGATGAGGATGGTCATCTGCAGCCC
>NCGI01000035.1 GCA_002256925.1 Polaromonas sp. 28-63-22 | reverse complement strand
GTCCAGGCCAGCGCCGCGCCGCTGCTCACCGCGCACAATTTTCGCGACATTCCCTTCGTCGCCTTCAACCGCAAGGACGACATGCAGACCGAATTCGTCGGCAAGGCGTTCGGGCTCAAGCGCGTCACGCTGAATCAGTTGTTCGTGCCGTCGTCGGAAGGCCAGGTGCGCGCGGTGCTGGCCGGCTGGGGCGTCAGCGTGGTGCCGCGCCTGCTCGCCGGGGGCCTGATGGAGCAGGGGCTGCTGGTCGATGTGGCGCCGCACTGTACGCTGCCGATCCAGCTCTACTGGCATTGCTGGAACCTGGAATCGGACGTGCTGGATGCACTGACCGCCGCGCTGACCCACGCGGCCACGCAGTCGCTGTCATGGGGCGCTGAGCGAGGGTCTGCGCCATGAACATTGGCAACTGGCCCATGACGCGGGTGTCGGTTGGCGACGCGAACGCGAGTGCCGCCGCAACGCCCGTGGCTGCCAGCCACGCCCCCAGATAAGTCACCGTGCTCTTCATGACGCGCTCCCTCGAAGCTCCCGACTGCCACCCGCGCAGTGAATGCTGCATCGGGCCGAACGGATTTTTCAGACAACATACACAAGAACCGCGCCATGTGCCGCGCCGGCCAGGCAAGGGTGGGTGATTACTGTGAAGTAATGCTTTACCCCAGTTGTTTAGAAAAAAGGCTTTGCGTTGAATTGGCAGGCGGCGCGGCGCTGATTTGTCTAGAATGTGCCTATGCTGAACCCTTCACGCCAACCCGCCCGCCGCCTGTCGCTTGCCGCCGCCTCCCCGCCAGAGCCTGGCACGGCCAACGGCGCCGCGAAAGCGCCGCCGGTCAGGATCTCCTTCAAGGCCCAGATGCTGGAAGCCCGCGAGGACGCCATCGTGCAGGCGGCCAACCGGCTGCTGGCTGAAAAAGGCTTCGACCTGATGACGGTGGACCAGGTGGCCGCCGACGTCGGCATTGCCAAGGCCAGCCTGTACAAGCACTTTTCCAGCAAGGAAGCGCTGGCCGCAGCGGCCATGGTGCGCGTGCTCGGCGTGGCGCTGCAATACCTCGCCAGCCTGCCCGAAGGCCCCAAACCGCTGGACCAGCTCAAAGCCACCGTTCGCTGGATGCTGCACATGCAGCTGGCCGGTGAAATGCCGTCGCTGCCGAGCCAGAATTCCAGCCTGCGCGCCGCGCTGCTGGGCAACAAGGCTTACCTCGACGGACTGATGCAGGTCAGCGAACGCATCGGCGGCTGGATCGAGCAGGCCCAGCAAGACGGCAGCATCAGCGCCGCATTGCCGCCCGAACTGGTGCTCTACACCCTGTACGCCCGCGCCTGCGACCCGGTGCCCGAGTTTCTCCGCGCCAGCGGCACCTACAGCCACGAGCAGATCATCGACCTTGTGCTGGCGACCTGTTTTGATGGTCTGAATGCTCGCTAGTCTTTATAGAACCTGCGCCGGCAGCTCCTGAATTCATAGCGACTGCAGGCTGGCAGGGATCCTTCGGTGCCGTGCCTATTTCGGCATGATCACGGTGTCGATCGCGTGGATCACGCCGTTGTCGGCCTTGACATCGGCCGCGACCACCCTGGCGCCGTCAACCGTCACGCCGCCGGTGGTTCCCAGGGTCACCTCGCTGCCCTCCACCGTCTTGACCTTGCCTGGCTTGACATCCTTGGCCATGACCTGCCCGGCCACCACGTGGTAGGTCAGGACTTTCGTCAATGCAGCCTTGTCGGCCAGCAGCGCGTCGAGCTTGGCTTTCGGAATCTTGGCAAAGGCCGCGTCGGTCGGCGCAAAGACGGTGAACGGGCCGGGCCCTTTCAGCGTGTCCACCAGTCCGGCGGCCTTCACAGCCGTCACCAGCGTCTTGAAATTGCCGGCTTTCACCGCGGTGTCAACAATATCCGCAGCCATCGCCGAGAAGCTGGTGCCAGCGACCAACGCGAGCGCAACGAGGGGTTTTTTCATGACAGATTCCTTCCAGAGGTGTGTGAACAAGCGCGCCAAAAGGCTGGCGCGGACCTAATGTATAGCCTGCTGGGTATCAAACTAAACTACACGGTCTTTATTAGACTGATTGGTAACATCTGTTGCGCGAACAGACAAGTTGCGATTCAGACCGGAATCAGCAGCTCCGGCCGAAACCCTTCCTGCTCGCCCTTGCGCGCATAGCCCAGCGGGTTGGCGACCACGCGGCAGCCGTTTTTCACGTAGTCGGCGGGGCAGTGCAGGTGGCCGTGCAGCCACAGCGTGACGCCGGTGAAGAGTTCATCCAGCGCGTTGCAAAAGCCAGCGGTTCCGGGGTTCAGGCCATAGCGCGGGTCCGCGCTTAAAAGGCTGGGAGCAAAGTGTGTGACCACTACGGTCGGTCCGTCGAAGTCTTGCGCCAGCGCCTGCCGCAGCCACGCCTGGCTTTTCAGGCCCTCCTCGCGCACGGCGTCGGCCAGCATGGGCTGACCATGGCGCAAGGCGTGGTTTTTGTTCAGGTAGAAATTGGCGGCGCGAAAAGCCTTGTCGCGCGCCTGCAGTTGCTGCGTCAACGGGCTGTTGTCGCGCTGGGGATGGACGTCGGCCAGCGCATCGAAGTCGGTCCAGAGCGTGCAGCCGATGAAGCGCACGCCGCCCAGCACCGCTGTTTCGCGTTCCAGCCAGACCATGCCCAGGCGTTCGCAGGTCTCGCGCAGGCGGGCGTGGGCGGCGTCGAAATCCAGGCCGTCGTACTCGTGGTTGCCGGGCAAAAAGAACACCGGCACCGGCCAGCCGGCACCACCCCGGGCCACCGGCAGCGGCGAAAACCGCGCCAGGCCGAAATCCGCGATGCCCAGCGTAGCGAGGGCCGAGCCGCTCTGGTAGGAGCCAATGTCGCCGGCCAGCACCAGCACGTCAGCACCGGGCGTGGGCGAGGCGCTGAAATGCGGGTTCGACTCAAGGTGCAGGTCCGACAGCAGCTGGATGTTCATGGACTTGATTGTCGGACACCTGCGGACCGCGCGCGCAGGGCCGATTTATCAATCAAACAGGGCTGTAGGCCATATATTCCTTGCGCAAGCAGCTCCTGAAATCATAGCGAGTGGCAGGCCGTATGCAGCAGCGCGCGGTTTCGCGGGCCGTGGCGCGGCAGGCCGCCGCATGTTGCGGGCGGGCGTCATCATGCGCGATATTGCTTCGGCCCGATGAAATCTCCATTTCCGTTCGGGCTGAGCCTGTCGAAGCCAGTGCAAACCCTTCGACAAGCTCAGGGCGAACGGTTCAGATTTCAAAGGGTCGGGTCAATACGCATGGGCTGGAGCCGGGCCGATGGATCGACGGTCTTGCAAAACTAGGGAAAACCCTTACTCTTGAGGGGTAGCCACTCTTCCCGCTTTTATTTGTTCTATCTTGCTACCCACCCGGTAACCCGTATGTTCTCCCTGCTCACCCAACTCGGCCGCCCCAACCCCGCGCCCCTTCCCGCCGTCCCGCCGGCCGGCGTGGCGCAACAACTGCTGGAGCGCGCTGGCGCCGAGGCCGGCCGCTCGCCCCACGAATTGCAAGCCCTGCGGCGCGCTGCCCAGGCCTACCTCAGCGTCGTGCGCTGAAGTCGGCAAACGCCGCAGTGGCGGCGCGCAACACGGCACTGCGCAGCCAGACATGCGCCGGGTTGTGCTCGGCCAGCCGGTGCCAGAGCGCGTCAACGTGCACCGGCGGCACGTCAAACGGCAGGTCGCGCCGCACCAGGTCTTCGGCATGGCCGGTCACGCGCACAAAATGGCGCGGCAGCACGGTCAGCAGGTTGGAGTTACCCACCACCCGCCCGGCCGTGAAAAACTGGTTCACCGTCAGCACCACCCGCCGCTTGGCGCCCAGCGAGGCCAGCGCCTCGTCGATGAAGCCAAACGGGCGGCCTGAAAAGCTCACCAGCAGGTGGCGTGCGGCACAGTAGCGGGCCAGCGTGAACGGCCCGCGCGCCAGCGGGTGGCCCTGTCGCATCACGCAGACGTATTCACCGCTGTAGAGCCGCTGGTGCGCAAATCCGGGTGCGTCGCCGGCCTGTTCGCGGGCGGTCAGGTCGGCCAGCACCGCCGGAAAAAACCCCACCGCCAGATCGGTCGCCTGCTCTTCCAGCAGGCGGCGCGGGTCGCGGGTGGACAGCGGCAGCACCCGGATGGACACCTCGGGCGCCTCGTTTTCAAGAATGCCGATCAGCCCCGGCACCAGCTCGGCCGCCGTCGCATCGGCCATCGACAGCACAAACGTGGAACTGGCGGTGGCCGGCTCGAAGGTTCGCGGCGACAGTGAGTCCTGCAGCTGTTGCAGCGCTTCGCGCACGGCCGGCCAGATCGCGGCGGCGCGCGGCGTCGGCGCCACCCCCTGGCCGCTGCGCTGCACCAGCTCGTCGCCCAGTGTTTCGCGCAGGCGGCGCAGCGCGTTGCTGACAGCCGGCTGGGTCAGCGACAGGTTGCGCGCCGCCCGCGTCAGGCTGCGCTCGGTCATCACCTCGTCAAAAACCCGAAGCAGGTTCAGGTCGAGCGTGCGGAAGTTCAGTTCGGTCATGGTGGGGCAATGTTGATCTGGACAGAGCCGGTGGTCAATCACTGCCGTGAATGATACACATCACAAAGATAAAGTTGAACTACATGCGTGTTAACCCTAATATAGCCCTGTCAGCAACCCATCCGTGCCTTCCCGGCGCGGACTTGCATCGAAAGGCAACCATCATGACCAGCTTCGTCAACATCCAGTATTCCCGCCAGCATCCCGGCGTGTCCCGTGTCGAGTCAGCCATCGACTCGGCGCAGAACATGGGCCGGACGTTTTCCGGCAAGCGCGCGTTGGCGACCCTGTTTTTGTCGGCCATGGTCGCCGCCGGCATGGTCGTGGCCTATGAGGTGATGGACACCGTGGCCGAAGGTCACCTGCTGGTGATGTGGATCGCCATGTGGGCTGTCGCCTTTGCCACGCTGGCGCTGTTTGCCGGCACCGCACGCAATCTGGCCGCGCGTCTGAAAGCCGGTCTTGATGGCTGGTCAAGCAGCCTGGCGCAGTCCCGTGCCGACGAGCGCCTCTGGGCCATCGCCACCAAGGACGCCCGCGTGATGTCTGACATCCAGGCGGCCATGACCCGCGCCGAAGACGACAGCGTGGCCTCCCCGAACGCCGCCGGCATGAGCCCGCGCGCCCAACGCCTGTCGCGCAGCTTCTGGTCGGGCAGCTTCTGACGCTATCGATTTTGTAGCTGCTGGCGCAGGCACTGCAAGGGCTGCAGGCCTGAAAGCCTTAAAATTCGGTGTGACCGGCGGTTGCCGGGCCGTATGAGCCGATAGCCACAGATGTCAGCGCGAAAAAAAGCCACCTATTGAGGTGGCTTTTTTCTGCCTGTTCGCAGCGACGGCCGGCCCGCGAGGACCGGCCCGCTGCACAGGCCGGTGCCGGTCAGGCCGCCAGGCGCTTTTCGATCGCGATCTTGGTGTCGCTCAGCTCTTTCGGCAGATGGTGCGCCAGCTGCTGGAACAACTCGGTATGCAGTTCCAGCTCTTTCAGCCAGGCCGCCTTGTCCATGCTGGTCACGGTCTTGAACTGCTCGGCGCTGAAGTCCAGGCCGGTCCAATTCAGGTCTTCGTAGGCCGGGCTGACGCCGGTGATGTTTTCCTTGCCCTGGGCCTTGCCTTCGATGCGGTCGATCATCCAGGCCAGCACGCGCATGTTCTCGCCGTAGCCAGGCCAGACGAACTTGCCGTCTTCGCCCTTGCGGAACCAGTTGGTGGTGTAGATTTTTGGCAGCGTGGCACCCGATTTCGCGAGTTTCTCACCCAGGTCCAGCCAGTGCTGGAAGTAGTCGCTCATGTTGTAGCCGGTGAACGGCAGCATCGCGAACGGGTCGCGGCGCACGACGCCGGCGGCGCTGGTGGCAGCGGCCGTGGTTTCCGAGCCCATCGTCGCAGCCATGTAGACGCCTTCAACCCAGTTGCGCGCCTCGGTGACGAGGGGCACGGTGGTCGAGCGGCGGCCGCCGAAGATGAAGGCATCGATGGGCACGCCTTTCGGGTCGTCCCAGGCTTCGTCGAGTGCCGGGTTGTTGGTCGCGGCCACGGTGAAGCGCGAGTTCGGGTGCGCTGCCTTGGCGCCGGTGGCCTTGGCAATTTCCGGTGTCCAGTCCTTACCCTGCCAGTCGATCAGGTGCTTGGGCAGTGCCTTGCCCGGTGCGTCCTGCTCCATGCCTTCCCACCACACGTCGCCGTCGTCGGTCAGCCCGACATTGGTGAAAATCGTGTCGCGGCCCAGGCTCTTCATGCAGTTCGGATTCGTCAGCATGTTGGTGCCGGGCGCCACGCCGAAGTAACCCGCCTCGGGGTTGATGGCGCGCAGCTTGCCGTCGGCCGAGGGTTTGATCCAGGCGATGTCGTCGCCGATGGTGGTGACTTTCCAGCCGTCAAAGCCGGCAGGCGGCACCAGCATCGAGAAATTGGTCTTGCCGCAGGCCGATGGGAAGGCCGCCGCGACGTGGTATTTCTTGCCTTCGGGGGTAGTCACGCCGAGGATGAGCATGTGCTCGGCCAGCCAGCCTTCGTCTCTGCCCATGTTCGACGCGATGCGCAGCGCGAAACATTTCTTGCCCAGCAGCGCGTTGCCGCCGTAGCCGGAACCGTAGGACCAGATTTCGCGCGTCTCGGGGTAATGCACGATGTATTTGGTGTCGTTGCAGGGCCACTTGACACTCTTTTCGCCGGCCGCCAGCGGCGCGCCCACGGTGTGCACGCAAGGCACGAATTCACCATCAACGCCGAGCACGTCGAACACCGCCTTGCCCATGCGCGTCATGATCTTCATGTTAACGGCCACGTACGGGCTGTCGGACAGTTCAATGCCGATGTGCGCAATCGGTGAACCCAGCGGGCCCATGCTGAACGGCACCACGTACATCGTGCGGCCCTTCATGCAGCCGTCAAACAGCGGCTGCAGCGTGGCGCGCATCTCGGCCGGGGCCATCCAGTTGTTGGTCGGGCCAGCGTCTTCTTTTTTGGCCGAGCAGATGTAGGTGCGGTCTTCCACGCGCGCCACGTCGCTGGGGTCGCTCAGCGCCAGAAAGCTGTTCGGGCGCTTGGCCTCGTTCAGTTTCTTGAAGGTGCCGGCGTCCACGAGTTGCTGGCACAGGCGTTGGTATTCGGCATCGCTGCCGTCGCACCAGTACACGGTGTCGGGCTTGCACAGCGCGGCCATGTCGGCCACCCAGGCGATCAGCTTCGCGTTCTTGACATAGCCGGGGGTGTTGAGGTCAAGCCCCTGCATGGCGGGATGGTTCATCGAAAAACTCCTAAGTTAAAAAGCGCTCTTTCGATAAACGTCGGAGGCCGTCAACAGGCGCCGGGCAAAGGGCACGCCAGACTATGACAACAAGACGTTTGTCAAAATGGCACTGGCAAGCTTCTCAAACCCTGCTCGCAGCGGGCGCAGGACAGGAGAGCAAACAGGCATCAGACAAGTCCCGGTCGGCGGGCGGAGACGCAGCGGGTATGCTGCTGAGCACGGCAACAAGCGGTTCGTGACGTGCTTTTGCGGGTTCCACGGGTCGGCGAGAACTTTCATTCTAAGAACATCGGCGCTTGTTACCTAGCGGTTACAGGCAAAAGTTATGCAAAACCTGCATGAGGTTATGCATGTCTTTTCCGCACGGCAGCACCGCCGGGCCGGTGTGGGCAGGTGTACCAGGGGGTGGCAGCAGGTGGACAGACTTTCTTTCAGGCTCGGTCAGGCGACGCTGGCGGCAGCGCGGCGGCGCCTCGCGCGGCTGTGCAGCGTGCTCGCGCTGGCGATGGCATTTGTGTGGGTCGGGCCAGGGTCTGCCCTGGCGCAGCAGCCGGTGCGGCCCGTCCAGGTGGCGGCCGCCGCCAACCTGCAGTCCGTACTGGCCGAACTGGTGCCGCTGTACGAGCGCCAGCATCCCGGCGGCGGTGCGGTCACGGTCACGGTCGGCTCCTCGGCCAATCTGGTGCGGCAGATCCAGCAGGGCCTGCCGGCCGACCTGTTTATGTCGGCCGACGAGGGTTATGCGCTGCGCCTGTTCGACGCCGGACTGACGCCGGACCGGGGCACCGTGTATGCCACCGGGCGTCTGGTGCTGATGGTGCCGGCCGCGTCACGGCTGCCGCTTGATGCCGAGCTGGCCGGACTTTCCGCCGCCTGGCCTTCAATCACCCGTTTTGCCATCGCCAACCCGGAACTGGCGCCCTACGGCCAGGCGGCCCTGCAGGCGCTGCAGCACCTCGGACTCTGGCCGGCGCCCCCGGGGAAGATCGTGCTGGGCGAAAGCATCGCCCAGACGACCCAGTTCATCAGCACCGGTGCGGCGCAGGCGGGCATGACGGCGCTGTCGCTGGCCCTGGCGCCCCAGCTGGCCGGCCGCGTGCGTTATGTGCTGGTGCCAGAGACACTGCATGCGCCGCTGCACCAGCGCATGGTCCTGCTGAAAACGGCCAGTCCGGCAGCGCGGGCGTTTTACGCGTTTCTCCAGTCGCCGCAGGCCCGGGCGGTGCTGCAACGCTACGGCTACGTGTGAGTGGCCGGGCAACGGTCGGGCTGATGGGCCGCCCTTCACGGCCATCTTTGCGACAACAATAGACCGCTATGGATTGGCAAGCTGCCCGCGTCTCCCTTCTTCTGGCCCTGTGCACGGCGGCGCTGCTGTTGCCCTTCGGTCTCTGGCTGGCGCGCTGGCTGGCCACCACCGCCTGGCGCGGCCGGCCGGTGGTCGAAGCACTGCTGATGCTGCCGCTGCTGCTGCCGCCCACCGTCATCGGGTTTTACCTGCTCATCACGCTGGGCCAGGGCTCGGCGCTGGGTGCCTGGCTGGCGCGCACCCTCGATTTGCGCCTGGTGTTCAGCTTTGAAGGGCTGCTGCTGGCCAGTGTGCTGGTCAACCTGCCCTTCATGGTGCAGCCGCTGCAGCGCGCCTTTGCCGCCATTCCGCTCAGCCTGCGCGAAGCGGCGTGGGTCTGTGGCCTGAGCCCGTGGCGGGCGTTCTGGAAGATCGAACTGCCGCTGGCCTGGCCCGGCCTGCTGGCCGGCGTGGCGCTGACGATGGCACACACGCTGGGCGAATTTGGCGTGGTGCTGATGGTCGGCGGCAGCATCGCCGGCGAAACCAAAACCCTGTCGATCGCGATTTACGACCGGGTGCAGGCCTTCGACATGGCCTCGGCCCATGTGATGGCGCTGGCGCTGGTGGGGGCGTCGGTGGTGGCGCTGGCCTTTGTTTTTGCCGCCGACAAGGCGCATCCGCTACAGGAACGATAGCGGGTTATCAAGATAATCATTGGGCATGCTTCAGGTTTCACTTCACAACACGGGTCCGATACGGCTCAACGCCGAGTTCGACAGCGACCGCGGCGAACTGCTGGGGCTGGTCGGCCCGTCGGGCAGTGGCAAGACCAGCGTGCTGCGCGCCATCGCCGGCCTGCTCAAAAGCAGCAGCCTGCAGGGCTGCGTGCGGGTGGGCAGCGCCACGGACGGGGTCTGGTTCGACAGTGCCCGCCACATTCATCTGCCGCCGCAGCAGCGACGGGTCGGGCTGGTGTTTCAGCACTACGCCCTGTTTCCGCATTTGACCGCTATTGAAAACGTAGCGCTTGCCGCAGGTTCCAGAAGGGCTGACGACTATTTCGATGCTATTTTCGAGCGCATGGGACTGGCCGGGCTGCAGCACCGCCGGCCGGCGCAGCTTTCAGGCGGGCAGCAGCAGCGCGTGGCCCTGGCGCGGGCGCTGGCGCGCGAACCGCAGGTGCTGCTGCTCGACGAGCCCTTTTCAGCCGTGGACGCACCGACGCGCCAGGCCCTCTACCGTGAGCTGGCGGCGTTGCGCCAGCGCATGTCGATTCCGATGGTGCTGGTCACGCACGACCTGAACGAGGCGCGCCGGCTGGCCGACCGGGTGGTGATTCTGGACGCCGGCGAATCGCTGCAGATCGGGCCGCCGGCCCGCGTGTTCACCAGCCCGCGCAACGCCCGGGTGGCCGAGCTGGTGGGCATACAGAACCACTTCCAGGGTCAGTTTTTTTCGAAGAGCGGTCCCGAGGCCACCGGTTTCGGCCGCCTGCAGTGGCACGACCCAACCAGCGCGGCGCCTGTGGCCGGTGCAGCGCCTGTCAGCCTGGACGTGATCGACAAAGGCCGGCTGGACGACGGCGCGGCCGTGTCGTGGGTGATGGCCGGAGAACTGCTGGACGTGACCGCCGCCCCCGCCACGTCCGAGGTTTCAGCGCCCGCCGCGGCGTCGAACACCATCCGGTGCACGCTGCTGGAGGTCTTGCCGCTGGGTGAAATCAGTTTCTGTACGCTGGTGCCTGGGCAGTTGCCGGGGCAGCGCATCAGCCTGAACCTGTCGGCGGCCGTGTTGCGGCGGCTGGGCGCCGCGCCGGGCGCGATGCTGGATCTGCATGTTCCGCCCGAGGCGGTGCACATCATGCCGGTTCGGCAGGGATGAGGCAGTGAGGGGTGGGTGCCGCCAACGTGGTGCAGCGACCCGATGGCAGCCTTCAGGCCATGAACACGGCGATGAAGGCCAGCAGAAACATCAACACGCCACCGACCAGCGGCAAGACCAGCGGAAGCATCGGCACGATCGCCTCAATCGCATCCTGTTCGTGCTCTGGGGTCGGGCTGTGGTGGGCTGCGTTGGTGGTGTGATCGGTCGAGCTGGCCATGAGGGTTCCTGAAAGTGCTTGAAAACTCTGTTGATTTTACCTTCTTGGGCGGCGCCACCGGCCTGCAGCCCCTAAAGTCGTGCATCTCCGGCTTCGCAAGGCATCCTCAACATGTTCATCCCTGATTTTTGTTTCCCTGGCGGCAGGCTCGCTCTGACAGCCCATGCCTGAGCTGCTTTCCGTCCAGGTCGGGCAGGCCCGGCGCGTGAAGATCGGCGAGCGCAGCGTGCTCACCGCGCATGCCAAGCAGGCGGTGGCGGGCCCGGTGCCGGTGATGCCGCTGGGCTTGTCGGGCGACGAGCAGGCCGACCTGTCGGTGCACGGCGGGCTGGAAAAGGCGGTCTATGCCTATCCGGCCGAGCACTACGCTTTTTGGCGGCAGGCGCGGCACGACGCCGGGCTGGGCCGCATCGACGACAGCCTGCCGCACGGCAGCCTGGGCGAAAACCTCACGCTGGCCGGGTTGCTTGAATCCGGCGTGTGGGCCGGTGACGTGCTGAAGTTTCCCGGCTGTGCGCTGCGCGTGACCCTGCCGCGCGAACCCTGCTACAAATTCAACGCCAGCATGGGATTGGCGCATGCCGCCAGACGGATGGCGCAAAGCGGCTTTTGCGGTTTCTACCTGGCCGTGGAAACCCCCGGCACGCTGCGCGCCGGTGAATCCTTCGAGCTCATCGCCGGCCGGCGCAGCGTGAGCATCCCGCAACTCTTCGCAGCGAAGATGTCCAAGCATTTGCGCTAGCCTCCATGCTGCCCATCTAACCGCCAATCCCTTCGGGCTGAGCCTGTCGAAGCCAGGTTGCGCGGAGAAGACCCTTCGACAAGCGCAGGGCGAACGGGAAGGCGGCGTGTTTTGGCGCGGCTCATGACAGCGCAATCCGCTATGTTTTTAATAGCTGCTTGCGCATGTATTACGTGGGCTAAAGCCTCTTTTCGCTTGAAATCTGGCCCGGTGGGGGCCGCTCAATGCTGCTCCGACGCCTCAAAGCCTGCGGCGTTCAGCGTGGCCAGCACCTGCGCGATGTGCTCGCGCCCGCGCGTCTGGATCACCAGTTCGATCTCGACGTTCTGCACCGACAGCATCGTGAACGCGCGCTGGTGATGCACCTCGTCGATGTTGGCGCCGGCGTCGGCCACCATGGCGGTGATTTTCGCGAGCGATCCGGGAATGTCGCGCACGCTGACCTTGACGCGCGCCAGCCGGCCGGCGCGCACCATGCCGCGCTCGATGATGGCCGCCAGCAGCAGCGGCTCGATGTTGCCGCCGCACAGCACCAGCCCGACCTTTTTCCCGGCAAAGCGCGCCGGGTATTTGAGCAGCGCCGCCAGCCCGGCGGCACCCGCGCCCTCGACCAGCGTTTTTTCAATCTCCAGCAGCATCACCATCGCCTGCTCGATGTCGCCCTCATCGACCAGCAGCAGGTCATCGACCAGCCGCGTGATGATGGCCTGCGGGAGCACGCCCGGCGTGCCGACCGCAATGCCATCGGCAATGGTGCTGTGGCCCTGGCTGTGGTGCGTGCCCTTGATGGCGTTGAACATGGCCGGGAACCGCGAGGTCTGCACGCCGACGATCTCGATGCCGGGCTTCAGCGCCTTCGCCGCCGTGGCCATGCCGGCGATCAGCCCGCCGCCACCGACAGCCACCACCAGCGTGTCCAGTGCGGGCACCGCCTGCAGCATCTCCAGCCCGACCGTACCCTGACCGGCGACGATGGCTTCGTCGTCGTAAGGATGCACAAAAATCAGCCCCTGTTCGGTCGCCAGTTGCAGGGCGTGGGCGCGCGATTCATCGAGCGTGTCACCGTGCAGCACCACTTCGGCGCCAAAGCCGCGCGTGCGCTCGATCTTCACGCCCGGCGTGAAGCGCGGCATCACGATCACGGCCCGCAAACCGAGCCGCTGCGCGTGATAAGCCACACCTTGCGCATGGTTGCCGGCGCTCATCGCAATCACGCCGCTGCGCCGTTCGTCGGCTGAGAGTTGCGCCAGCTTGTTACATGCGCCACGCTCCTTGAACGAGGCCGTGTATTGCAGGTTTTCAAACTTCAGGTAGATGTGAGCGCCGGTGAGCTGCGACAGGGTTCTTGACTCGACACAGGGCGTGTTGAGCAACTGGCCTTCGAGCCGCAGCGCGGCCTGTTCGATATGGTTCAACGTAAGCATCAATAGTCTCCGTTCCTGGCGGGGCTTTCAGGCTGAAAGTTCGGGTCGCGGGCGGGTCGCTTATTTTCGGCCTCTTGCGTGTTGCATTTCACGCAGGGGCTCTGCAGTAGTGTCTTCCATGATGCTTCAAGCTGCGTTATGGTGGAGCCTTGATGCATGGCGTCGTTGCCAATCCGTCGTCGGTCAGGGAGATGTCGAACACGTTGTCCTGTTGCAAACTGGGGGTTTGATGAAAGCCAAGCGTTTCGTGGGTGATCAGTCGCAGTGGCTGCTGTCTCCGGGCCTGGAAGAAGCGCCGGTGCTGGACCTGATGTGCTCGCATTTTGTGCTCAGCCTGGCGGCGCGGCAGGGCGGCAAATTCAATGTGCGGCGCGACCTGAACAGTTTGCTGTCGCTGTCCGGGCGGCATCTGGTGTGGCCGCTGTCGGCCCTGCAGCGGCTGCGCGAATTTCTCGGGCGCCGGTGTAAAGACAACGAGTTCTGGCGCGGCCATGAACTGCTGTCCGACGCCGAATTCATGGCGCGCCACGGCGCCTGGCGCGGCCCGTATGAAGAAGGCACGCTGTTTTTCTACCTCGACGAACACGCCAAGGACCAGCCCAAGGATTTGCTCTCGGTGCTCAGCGCCACCGGCGACTGGCTCACGCAGGCGCTGAAAAAGCAGTCCACGCTGGTTGAAAAAAACATCGACGCGCTGGCCAGCCTGCTGCAGCTCAACCGCGCCGAACGCGCGCTGCTGCTGTATGGCACGCTGGCCCGTTACCAGCGGGATCTGCGCTCGCTGCTGGTCGAGTTCAAGGTCAACAACGCGCCCGAGGCCTATGCCGCGCTGGCCGAGGTGGCGGGTGTCAAGCCGCACGACGTGGCCGACGCGCTGCGTGCCGGTTCGCGGCTGGAACGCATCGGCATGGTCGAAAACCTGATCTCCGAGCACAACATCACCGACCTCGCCGACCTGATGAAGGTCAGCGAAAAGTTGCCGCCGGTGCTGATGCGCGAATACCGCGACAGCAACGAATTGATGGCCGTTTTCACCCGGCCCGCCGCGCGCAGCAGCCTGGGCCTGGCCGACTTTGCGTTTGTGCGCGAAGACGCCGACGTGCTGGTGTCGCTGCTGCGCAATGCGGTGCTGGGGGCCGAGCAGGGCGTCAATGTGCTGCTTTACGGCCCGCCCGGCACCGGCAAGACCGAGCTGGCCAAGGTGGTGGCGCAGGCCGCCGGGCTGGACCTGTTCGAGGTCGAGTACGCCGACCGCGACGGCAATTCGCTCAGCGGCCGCGACCGCTACCGCTCGCTGCAGATCGCACAGGTGTTCCTCAAGGGCAGCGCGCATTCGGCGCTGCTGTTCGACGAGGTCGAAGACGTGTTCCCGCCGATTTCCAGCGAAGCGGCGCAACTGATGGCGCGCTCCGAGCAGCTGTCCGCGCCCGTCAGTGTCTCGGTCAACGGCAAGGCCTGGGTGAACCAGATCCTCGAATCCAACACCGTGCCGACGCTGTGGGTCACCAACCGCATCGAGCAGATCGACCCGGCCTTTCGCCGCCGCTTTGCCTACCACCTGGAGCTGCGGTCGCCGCCCCCAGGCGCGCGCGAGGGCGTGGTGCGCAAGACGCTCGAAGGCGTGCAGGTCAGCGACGCGTTTGTCGCCCGGCTGACCGCGCGCAAGGGCCTGACGCCGGCGCAGATCCGCACCGCCGTGCGCTTTGCGCGGCTGGCCAGCGCGCCAACGGACAAGATGGACGCCCAGGTCGATGGACAGGCCATGCAGGCCGCGCTCACCGGCGGCCGGCCACTGCTGATGGAGGCGCTGATCGAGCGGCAGCTGAAAAACGCTGACGTGGCGCTGGGCAACAAGTCAGAAACCTCGGGCCGCCGCAGCGTCACGACCTACGACCTGTCGATGCTCCATGTCGAGTCACGCTTCGAAGTGCCGCGCATTGTCGAAGCCCTGAAAAGTCGCCGTCACGGCTCGCTGTGCTTTTATGGTGCGCCGGGCACCGGAAAAACCGCGCTGGCCGAGCACATCGCCAAGGCGCTGGAGCAGCCCCTCATCATCAAGCAGGCGAGCGACCTGATGAGCAAGTATGTCGGCGAGACCGAGCAGAACATGGCGGCGATGTTCAAGGAAGCCGAGCAGGAAAAAGCCGTGCTGCTGCTGGATGAGGCCGACAGTTTTCTGCAGGACCGGCGCGGTGCGCAGCGCACCTACGAAGTCACCGAGGTCAACGAAATGCTGCAGGGCATGGAGCGCTACCACGGCATTTTCATCTGCACCACCAACCTGCTCGAAAGCCTGGACCAGGCGGCGCTGCGCCGCTTCACCTTCAAGATCAAATTCATGCCGCTGACGACCGAACAGCGCGAAAAAATGTTCGTGACCGAGGCGCTGGAGTTCCTGTCACAGCTGGAGGCCGAGCACCGCATCAAACCCGAGGTGCGCGAGTCGCGCGGCATGGGCTTTGTGCAGTAGCCGGCCACGACATCGGCAGTGCGGCGCTGCCTCTCTGCGATTTCTTTGAGCCCCTGACCCCCTGAGCCTTTGAACCCGGCGTTCGGGCGCGCCGTTTTTTTCATGCGTCGGGCACGGTTTATGCGGTCGGTGGTTGATCGCATGAAAACCCCGCACCATTTTCGTCAAGCCCATCGCTCTCGTTCGCGCCCCGGCCTGTCGGGCGCAGCGCCTTTGCGCTGGCGCGGTGCAGACGACCACCCCCTTGCTGAAGACCCCGCGAAAGAGGCTGTCGAGCACGCCTTGCGACCTGCCGGCCATGAGGCGCATGGCGCCAGTGAAAGCGCGCTGACCATGACCTTTTTTGAAGACCTGCGCGTGGCCCGGGAAGGGCTCGCCTCGCTCGGCTTCTGGGCGCTGCAGGTGTACCGGCTGGGGCATTTGCGCTACCGCTTCCAGTCCCGGCTGGTGCGCTACCCGCTCGGGGTGCTGCATCTGGTACTCGCCAAGCTGGCTGAAATGCTGTGTGGCGTCACCATCGGCGTGTCGGCCCGGATCGGGCGGCGGCTGGTGATCGAGCATTCCGGCGCCATCGTGGTGCATGGGCTGGCCGTTATTGGGGACGATTGCATCATTCGCCAGGGCGTCACCATCGGCAACCGGCGCATGGACCGGCCGCTGGAGGCGCCACATCTCGGCCACCGCGTCAATGTAGGTGCCGGCGCCAAGATTCTGGGCGCCGTGCGTGTGGGTGACGATGCCGACATTGGCGCCAATGCCGTGGTCATCACCGATGTGCCGGCTGGTGCGCTCGCCGTGGGCGTGCCGGCCCGGATTATCTTGCGAGGCCAGGCCCATGACCCATCCTGAATCGACCTTCCCGCCCTGCCGGGTGAGCATCATCATCAAGGCGCTCAACGAGGAAAGGCGTATCGTCGCCGCCATCGAAAGCGCTCTGGCCGCAGTGCGGCCGCTGGGCGGCGAGGTGGTGTTGTCAGACTCCTGCTCCAGCGACCGCACGGTGGCGCTGGCATCAAGTTACCCGATTCGCATCGTGCAGCTCGCGCATGCCCACGAGCGCTGCTGCGGTGTCGGCCCGCAGCTCGGCTACCAGCACTCGCAGGGCGAGTTTGTTTACATCCTCGATGGCGACATGGAGATGTCACCCGGCTTTTTGCCCGAAGCGCTGGCCTTCATGGAGGCGCACCCCGACGTGGCGGGCGTGGGCGGCCGGGTGGTTGAAATGAACACCAGCAGCCTCGAATACCTCGCCCGCGTGGAGCGCGGCCTGGGGCACATGCAGGCGGGCGAAGTGGACCGCCTCGACATGGGCGGCCTGTATCGGCGGTCGGCGGTGGTGCAGGCGGGTTACTTTTCAGACCGCAACCTGCACAGCTATGAAGAATTTGACCTCGCCGTGCGGCTGCGCGCCAGGGGCTGGAAGCTGTGGCGCATCGGCCGGGATTCCGTGCAGCACCATGGCCACGATGCGCCGCCCTACCAGCTGCTGATGCGCCGCTGGCGCAGTGGCTACATCTGCGGCCTGGGCGAGGTGGTG
>NCGI01000034.1 GCA_002256925.1 Polaromonas sp. 28-63-22 | reverse complement strand
GTGCCGGCATACAGCCCGCAGGAAAGCCCGGCCAGGTAGGCGGCGCCCAGCGCGGTGGTTTCGGTGACGGCCGGGCGCACGACGGCAATACCCAGCAGGTCGGCCTGGAACTGCATCAGCAAATCGTTGCCGCAGGCGCCGCCATCGACGCGCAGTTCCGTGACCGGGGCTGCGCCTGCTGCCACCGCGTCGCGGCTCATGGCCTGCAGCAGCGCGGCGCTCTGAAAGGCGATGCTCTCCAGCGCCGCCCGTGCAATGTGGGCCAGCGTGGTGCCGCGCGTCAGGCCGGTGCTTTGCGCCAGCGCCTCGACTTCACTGCTGCCCTTGATGGCGTGCAGGCCGTCGCGCAGCCACTGCACCACGGCGCCGCCGACAAACACGCTGCCTTCCAGTGCGAACTGGGGTGGACCCATTGCAGCCGTGGCAGACGGCCGCAGCGCCGGGCCGCCCCAAGCAAGGCCAGCCCCCTCGGGGGGCAGAGAGCCACGCGAAGCGGGCGAACGTGGGGGCCCTATTTGAGCTGCGCTGGTAGTCAGCAGGCCGTTGTGCGAGGTCTGAAACTTCTCGCCGGTGTGCATCAGCATGAAGCAGCCGGTGCCGTAGGTGTTTTTGGCCATGCCGGGCTTGAAGCAGGCCTGCCCGAAGAGCGCGCTTTGCTGGTCGCCGGCCACCCCGCCAATCGCAATGGCGTGGCCCAGCAGATCGGGTCGGACCTCTCCGAACCGAAGTGCGCACTCGACGGAAGCACTTTCGGCATCAGCGAAGCGGGAATGCCCAGCAGTTGCAGCAACGCGTCGTCCCACTGGTTGGTGTGCACATTGAACAGCATGGTGCGGGACGCGTTGCTGACATCGGTGGCGTGCAGCGCGCCGCCCGTGAGCTGCCACATCAGCCAGCTGTCGACGGTGCCGAAGGCGAGTTCGCCGCGCTCGGCATCGGCGCGCGCGCCGGGTACGTTGTCGAGCAGCCATTTCAGTTTGGTGCCTGAGAAATAGGCGTCGATCAGCAAACCGGTTTTCTGCCGGATCATGGCCTCGTGGCCCTGCGCGCGCAGCTGCACGCAGGTGGGCTCGGCGCGCCGGTCCTGCCAGACGATGGCGTGGTGCACGGGCTGGCCGGTCTTGCGGTTCCACACCATCGTGGTTTCGCGCTGGTTGGTGATGCCCAGCGCGCGGATGTCGCTGGCCTGCAGCCCGGCCTTGCGCAGCACCTCGCGCGCTGTTTCGAGCTGCGTGCGCCAGATTTCAAGCGGGTCGTGCTCGACCCAGCCCGGCTGCGGGTAGATCTGCGGCAGTTCGCGCTGGGCCATGGCCACGATACGGCCCCGTTCGTCGAACACGATGCTGCGCGAGCTTGAGGTGCCCTGGTCAAGGGCGAGCAGATAGGTCATGGTGCGATGGGGTTGGTTTGATCGGGTCGGGCCACGGTGGGGCGGCTCACTGCGCGATGGTGCACAGGACGTTGGCTTCCGCCAGCAGGGCCGGAAAGGGCTCGGGCGGCGGCGCGTCGGTGAAGAGCCGGTCGATCTGCGTCAGCCGGCCCAGCTCCACCATCGCCGGCCGGTTGAATTTGCTGCTGTCGGCGGCGACCCAGACCTCGCGTGCAGCGGTCATGATGGTTTGCGCCACCTTGACCTCGCGGTAGTCGAAGTCGCGCAGCGTGCCATCGGCCTCAACACCCGAGATGCCGATCACCGCCATGTCCACCCGGAACTGGCGAATGAAGTCCACCGCCGCCTCGCCGACGATGCCGCGGTCGCGCGCGCGCACCACGCCGCCAGCGACGATCACCTCGCAGTCGGTGTTGCCGCACAGGATCGCCGCCACATTGAGGTTGTTGGTGATCACCCGCAGGCCCTTGTGGTGCAGCAGGGCCTTGGCCACCGCCTCGGTCGTGGTGCCAATGTTCAGGATCAGCGAGCAGTCGTTGGGGATCTGGCGGGCCACGGCGCTGGCAATGCGTGCCTTGCCCTCGGCGTTCAGGCTTTCGCGCTGGCGGTGCGCAATGTTTTCAATCGTGGAGCTGGGTACCCGCACGCCGCCATGGAACCGCGTCAGCAAACCGGCCTCGGCCAGGCGCTGGACATCGCGGCGGACGGTTTGCAGCGTGACGTCGAGTTTCTCGGACAACTGCTCGACCGACACCGAACCGTGGGTGCGCACGACGTCAAGAAGCCTGATTTGGCGGGGATTGGAGTTCACGTGGGGAGGTCTTGAAAGGAATCGCCACACTCTATATCGAACCAAAACGAATCCACTAAGGGAAAACAATGAGATGAAAATATCAAAAAGGAAGAAAAATAGAAAAGATACGAACATTCCAATGATTCCGAGCCTACCCATGCAGCATATTTTTCGACCGCACCCGTTTGCGGCCTGCCTGGCACCTGACCGTCGCGCAGGCAGCAAACGCGCAGGCACGCCCAAGCGCCAACCGGCCGGCAAGGGGCGCTGATGCAACTGGCCCTTGACCATGTTCGCAAAAACGTCGGCGCCGAGCAATGGCTGTACGACATGAGCCTGAGCCCGCGCAGCGGCGAAGTCACGGTGTTGCTGGGCGCCACGCAGGCTGGCAAAACCAGCCTGATGCGCATCATGGCGGGGCTTGACGTGCCCACGGCGGGGCGTGTCCATGTCGATGGCGTGGATGTGACCGGCACGCCGGTGCGCCAGCGCAATGTGGCGATGGTGTACCAGCAGTTCATCAATTACCCCTCGCTCACGGTGCGCGACAACATCGCGTCGCCGCTCAAGATACGCGGTGAAAAGAACGTCGAGCAGACCGTACGCAGCCTGGCCGAGCGGCTGCATATCGAGATGTTTCTGGACCGCCTGCCTGCCGAACTTTCGGGTGGCCAGCAACAGCGCGTGGCGCTGGCGCGGGCGCTGGCCAAGGGCGCGCCGCTGATGCTGCTCGACGAGCCGCTGGTGAATCTGGACTACAAGCTGCGCGAAGAATTGCGCGATGAGCTGACGCAACTGTTTGCGGCCGGGGATTCGACGGTCATCTACGCCACGACCGAGCCCGGCGAAGCGCTGCTGCTGGGCGGGTACACCGCTGTGATGGATGGTGGCGAACTGCTGCAGTACGGCCCCACGGCCGAGGTTTTTCATTCGCCCAGGTCGCTACGGGTAGCGCGCGCCTTCAGCGACCCGCCGATGAATCTGGTGGCGGCGCAGCGGTCGGCGCAGGGGTTGCAACTGGTGGCGGGGCCGGAACTCAAACTTGCGCTACCTGCCGCATCAGCGCAGCAGCTCGCGTCGCTGACGGCCGGCATTCGCGGCAGTGCGCTGCGCATCACCGCACGACAAGGCGACGCCGCTCTGCCGGGCAAGGTCGAGCTGGCTGAAATTTCGGGGTCAGACACCTTTGTTCATGTGGCGACCGCTGTGGGTGAACTCGTGGCCCAGCTGACAGGCGTGCATCATTTCGAACTCGGCGCGGGCGTCACGCTGTATCTGGATGCGCGGCAGGTTTATGTTTTTGATGCCGAGGGCGCGCTGCTGGTGGCGCCCGACCGTAGGGGAGTGCACTGATGATGGGCAACCGCCGAAACCTGCGCCCCGCCGGCCCCTTTTCGGGGAGGCGATATGGCCCGTATTGATCTGGACCTGGCTCACGCCTACAAGCCCAGGCCTGCGCAAGACAGCGACTACGCCCTGCTGCCTTTGAAGATGACGTTTCGCGACGGCGGCGCCTATGCGTTGCTCGGGCCGTCGGGCTGCGGCAAGACCACCTTGCTCAACATCGTGTCGGGCCTGCTGGCGCCGTCGCAGGGCCGTGTTCTATTCGATGGCGTTGATGTGACCGCCGCCTCGCCGCAGCAGCGCAATATCGCGCAGGTGTTCCAGTTCCCCGTCATCTACGACACCATGACGGTCGCGGAAAACCTCGCCTTTCCGCTGCGCAACCGTAAGGTGCCTGAAGACCAGATCAAGCGCCGTGTCGGCGAAATTGCCGAAATGCTGGATATGAGCGGCCAGTTGAATCAGCGGGCCAGCGGCCTGGCGGCTGATGCGAAACAGAAGATATCGCTCGGCCGCGGGTTGGTGCGGTCCGACGTGTCGGCGGTGCTGTTTGACGAGCCGCTGACGGTGATTGACCCGCACCTGAAATGGCAGCTCAGGCGCAAGCTCAAGCAGATTCACCACGAGCTCAAGCTCACGCTCATCTACGTGACGCATGACCAGGTGGAAGCGCTGACGTTTGCCGAGGAAGTGGTGGTGATGACCCGTGGGCGGGCGGTGCAAACCGGCTCGGCCGACGAACTGTTTGAACGGCCCAGACACACCTTCGTCGGGCATTTCATCGGCTCGCCGGGCATGAACTTTCTTCCCGCGACGGTGGCTGGCGGGGTGATGCGGGTCGCCGGCCACGCGCTGGCGGTTCCCGTCGGGCGGGACCTGCCCGATGGCGACTTCAAGCTGGGTGTGCGCCCCGAGTACGTCGCGCAGGCCGTGGCGGGCGACGCGGCGGCGCTGCCGTTTGCCGTGAGCATGATTCAGGACATCGGCACGCACGTGATGCTGACGGCAAAAATAGGTGAACAGACGATCAAGGCGCGGCTGAATCCGGCGGGGTCGATTCCACAGCCCGGCGACGCGGTGTGGCTGACAGTGATGGGGCCGCACACCTGTTTTTACGTCAACGATGAACTGGTGGCCGTATGAGCACGACCAGCAAACCTGTCAATCAGAAAGCCTGGCTGCTTGTCCTGCCGGTCATCATCTGTGTGGCTTTCTCGGCCATCCTGCCCTTGATGACGGTGGTCAACTATTCCGTGCAGGACATCATCTCGCCGGAGCGCAAGGTTTTCGTCGGCACGGAATGGTTTGCGTCGGTAATGCGCGACGAAGAGCTGCATGCGGCGTTGTGGCGGCAACTGACTTTTTCGCTGGCTGTGCTGGCGGTTGAAATTCCGCTCGGTATCGCCCTGGCGCTGTCGATGCCGGCGCAGGGCTGGAAAGCCTCGCTGGTGTTGGTGCTGGTGTCGCTGTCGCTGCTGATTCCCTGGAATGTGGTGGGCACGATCTGGCAAATCTACGGCCGCGCCGATATCGGGTTGCTCGGCGCGATGCTGCAGAGGATGGGCTTCGACTACAGCTACACCGGCAACGCGACCCATGCGTGGGCGACGGTGCTGCTGATGGATGTATGGCACTGGACGCCGCTGGTGGCGCTGCTCGGTTATGCGGGGTTGCGGTCGATTCCCGATGCGTACTACCAGGCGGCGCGCATCGACGGCGCCAGCAAATTTGCGGTGTTCCGCTACATCCAGCTGCCCAAAATGCGCGGCGTGTTGATGATTGCGGTGCTGCTGCGCTTCATGGACAGCTTCATGATCTACACCGAACCTTTTGTGCTGACGGGTGGCGGGCCGGGCAACGCGACCACCTTTTTGTCGCAGTACCTGACGCAAAAAGCGGTCGGCCAGTTTGATCTCGGTCCTGCGGCGGCTTTTTCGCTGATCTACTTTTTGATCATCCTGCTGCTGTGCTTCATCCTCTACAACTGGATGCAGCGGGTGGGCATGCAAGAGAAAGAAGGTGAACAATGATTGCAGCGCAGGGCCCTCGTCGGGCAGCAAACAAAAAGCAGAAATTGGTACTGGTCGCGTCTGGTGCAAGTTCCGGCCGTGGAACCGGCTTTGCCGGGCCACAGGCGGGGCGGCCCCCTCGGGGGGCAGCGAACCACACGCAGTGGGAAGCGTGGGGGTCTCATGTCTAAGCCCAAATTTCAGGCGCGAACGCTGTTTCTGGTCGCCTACATCGTCTTTGCGTTGCTGCCCATCTACTGGATGGTCAACATGAGCTTCAAGACCAATGGCGAGATCCTGTCGAGCTTTTCGTTCTTCCCGCAGCACTTCACGTGGGACAACTACAAGACTATTTTCACCGACCCTTCATGGTATTGGGGCTACATCAACAGCCTGATCTATGTGGCCATCAATACCGTCATCTCCGTGACGGTGGCTTTGCCCGCAGCCTATGCGTTTTCGCGGTACAGCTTCCTCGGTGACAAGCATGTTTTTTTCTGGTTGCTGACCAACCGCATGACGCCGCCTGCGGTTTTCCTGCTGCCGTTCTTTCAGCTCTACACCACGGTCGGCTTGATGGATACCCACATTGCCGTGGCGCTGGCGCACCTGCTGTTCAACGTGCCGCTGGCGGTCTGGATTCTGGAGGGATTCATGAGCGGTATTCCACGTGAAATTGACGAGACCGCTTATATCGACGGTTACTCGTTCCCGCGCTTTTTCGTACGCATCTTCTTGCCGCTGATCAAGGCCGGCGTGGGCGTGGCGGCGTTCTTCTGCTTCATGTTCAGCTGGGTGGAGCTGCTGCTGGCGCGCACGCTCACCAGCGTCAACGCCAAACCGATCGTGGCCACGATGACGCGCACGGTGTCGGCCTCGGGTATGGATTGGGCCACGCTGGCTGCGGCGGGTGTGCTCACCATCGTCCCGGGTGCGATCGTGATCTGGTTTGTGCGCAACTACATCGCCAAGGGTTTTGCGATGGGCCGTGTTTAACGATTTCCACATTTGAAAGACCGCACATCATGTTTGACTGGATGGCCTGGACCTTGCCGGTGGCCGTATTTTTCACCGCCATTGTGCTGATGCTGGTGGGTATGACGGTGTGGGAAATCAAGTCGCCTACGACAGCGCGGCGCGGCTTTTTGCCAATTGAAACCACGCGCGGCGACCGACTTTTCATTGGTTTGCTGGCGGCGGCCTATGTCAACCTTGTCTTTGTCGGCATCAGCGGCAAGCTGGCCAGCTGGTTCGGTCTTGATGGTGATCCGTCGATCTGGATCAGCTTTTTGGTTTCGATGGTGTTACTGGCCTGGATCATGCGCAAAGGCTAGTGCGACGAAAGGAATTTGGCTCATTCTTCCCCGGAGCCGAACCAGCCTTCATCCACGGGGAGTGAACCGATGAGGAGACAAGTCATGAAACTACGATATTCGGCGCTTGCACTGGCTGCGGCCTGTGCGGTCGCGGGCCAGGCCTGGGCTGATGAGGCCGCCGCCAAAAAATGGATCGATGCTGAATTTCAGCCATCGACGCTGGCCAAGGACAAGCAGCTGGCAGAGATGAAATGGTTCATTGAAGCTGCAAAAAAACTGCAGGCCAAGGGCGTGAAGGAGATTTCGGTTGTCTCTGAAACCATCACGACGCATGAATACGAATCCAAGACGCTGGCCAAGGCCTTCGAGGAAATTACCGGCATCAAGGTGAAGCACGACCTGATCCAGGAAGGTGACGTGGTCGAGAAGCTGCAAACTTCCATGCAGTCGGGCAAATCCATTTACGACGGCTGGATTTCGGACTCGGATCTCATTGGTACGCATTACCGCTACGGCAAGATCATGAATCTGACCGACTACATGGCCGGCAAGGGCAAGGAGTGGACCAACCCCGGGCTTGACATCAAGGATTTCATCGGCACGAGCTTCACGACCGCTCCCGACAAGAAGCTTTACCAGTTACCCGATCAACAGTTTGCCAATCTTTACTGGTTCCGCGCCGACCTGTTTGCCCGCCCCGACCTGAAGGAAAAGTTCAAGGCCAAGTATGGCTATGACCTCGGCGTTCCGCTCAACTGGAGCGCTTACGAAGACATCGCCGAGTTCTTCACCAACGATGTGAAAACGATCGATGGCAAGCCGATTTACGGCCACATGGACTACGGCAAGAAAGACCCGTCGCTGGGCTGGCGCTTTACCGACGCCTGGCTGTCGATGGCGGGTACCGCCGACATCGGTATTCCGAACGGCAAACCTGTGGACGAATGGGGTATTCGCGTCTCGGCTGATGGCTGTACACCGCAGGGTGCCTCGGTTTCGCGTGGTGGGGCGACCAACTCGCCTGCGGCTGTTTACGCGCTGACCAAGTACGTTGACTGGATGAAGAAGTATTCACCGAAGGAAGCGATCGGCATGACCTTCGGCGAAGCCGGCCCCGTGCCTGCGCAAGGCCAGATCGCGCAACAGATCTTCTGGTACACAGCCTTCACTGCCGACATGACCAAGCCCGGCCTGCCGGTGGTCAATGCCGATGGCACGCCCAAGTGGCGCATGGCACCGGGTCCGAACGGACCGTATTGGAAGCAAGGCATGCAAAACGGTTATCAGGATGTCGGTTCGTGGACCTTTTTTGAGGGTCATGACGCCAACAAGACCGCCGCCGCATGGCTTTACGCGCAGTTCGTGACGGCCAAGACCACCTCGCTGAAGAAGACGATTGTCGGCCTCACGCCGATCCGCGAAAGCGACATCCAGAGCAAGGCCATGACCGATCTCGCACCCAAGCTTGGCGGTCTGGTGGAGTTTTACCGCAGCCCGGCTCGGGTGGCCTGGACGCCAACAGGCAACAATGTGCCCGACTATCCCAAATTGGCCCAGCTCTGGTGGAAAAACGTCGCGCAGGCCGTAACAGGCGAGAAGACACCGCAGGTTGCCATGGATACGCTGGCGGAGGAAATGGATCAGGTGATGGCGCGTCTTGAGCGTGCCGGGATGGCGCGTTGCCCGCCGAAACTCAATCCCAAGGGCGATCCTGCGAAATATCTCAGCACTCAACACGCTCCGTGGGCCAAGCTGGCCAACGAAAAACCCAAGGGCGAAACCATCAACTACGACAAGTTGCTGCAGGCCTGGAAAGACGGCAAGGTTCGCTGAGCGAAGTTGCCGTGCGGCGTCAACACGCCGCACGGTGCACCAAAAATCATGGGAATGCAGCCTCCGGATAGCCGTCCCGGCGATCGGAGGGTGCCCGGCTCACTGCTGACGGCTTGTATGGAAAGCGAAAATGAAGCCCACCACGACTGAATTCCTGCCGGCGGCGACGGTGCGCGGGGAGCTTGTTGAGCGACTGTCCCGGTCCGGTCGCTATGACATGGCCGTGATCGGGGGCGGCGCGACGGGTCTGGGGGTTGCGCTTGACGCTGCGGCGCGGGGCTTTTCGGTAGTGCTCGTGGAGTCGCACGATTTTGCGAAGGGTACGTCTTCACGTGCGACCAAGCTTGTGCATGGCGGCGTGCGTTATCTCGCGCAAGGCAATATCTCGCTGGTGCGTGAGGCCCTGCATGAGCGCACGACGCTGCTGGCCAACGCGCCGCATCTGGCGCAGCCGCTTCCTTTCGTGATGCCGTCCTATAAGTTCTGGGAGGCGCCGTTTTATGGTCTTGGGCTGAAAATGTACGACGCGCTCGCCGGCAAGGCCGGTCTTGGGCCCACGGAGTTTCTCAGTCGCAAGGAAACCCTGGGTTGCCTTCCCACCGTACGGACGCAGGACTTGAAGGGTGGCGTGAAGTACTGGGACGGCCAGTTTGACGATGCGCGGCTGGCGCTAGCACTTGCGCGCACTGCCGCGAGGGAGGGTGCGTTGCTGGTCAACTACTGTGCGGCCACCGGCCTGGTTCACGAAGACGGCAAGCTAGTGGGTTTGACGGTACAGGATCAGGAAACCGGTCAATGTATCGACATCAGGGCTGGCTGCGTGGTGAATGCTGCAGGAGTCTGGGTGGACCAGCTCAGGCTTCAGGACGGGCAAGCCATCGGGCGCACGACCACGCCGATGGTCGCGCCGAGTCAAGGCGTCCATATCGTCGTGGACCGCTCGTTTTTGCCGACGGACCACGCCATGCTGATCCCGAAAACCGGCGATGGCAGGGTCCTGTTCGCGGTACCGTGGCTGGGCAAAACCATTCTCGGAACCACGGACACGCCGCGCAATGATCTCGCGCGGGAGCCGCTCCCGTTCAGCGAGGAGGTTGAGTTCATTCTTGGCGAAACCGGCCTTTATCTCGGTCGCGCGCCGGGCGCTGCCGATATCCGCAGTATCTGGGTTGGCCTGCGACCTTTGGTCAAGCCCCCGGACGAAGACGGCGGCAGCACGCAAACCTTGTCCCGGGAGCATACGGTGCTGGTGAGCAAAAGCGGTCTGGTCACCGTGACCGGTGGCAAATGGACCACGTACCGGGCCATGGCTGAAGATGTGATTGAACGCTGCACAGCGGCGCGTCTGCTGCCTCCCCGTATCGGAGTCTCGACGGAGCACCTGAAACTCGTGGGCGCCTGCGATTCCAGTCACAAAATCAGCGAAGCGCCGGGAGCGCATTTGTATGGAAGCGAGTCCCACCTTGTACGGGACCTGCCCGGGGCTGATCGCCAGCTTGGTGGTGGTTTGACAGAAGCGATGGTGCGGTTTGCGGCTCGGTATGAGTACGCGCGCACGGTTGAAGATGTGTTGGCCCGCCGTTCGCGCCTGCTGTTTCTCGACGCAGCCCACGCGCGCGCCGTTGCGGCCGACGTGGCCTCGGTGCTCCGCCAGGAAACGGGCATTGACCCGCAACTTCAGGCTTTCCTGGCACTTTGTGATCAGTATTTGGCGCTGCCGCGCTGACGAAGCTGTTGATCGCGGTTGCTGACCCGCTTGTTGACGGGGGACCGCGAGCTTCAGGGGTCGATCTTGTTTGCCGAACAATTGCGCTATCAGAAATATAGCTGACTGTTTAGGTTCCTCGCGGCTTTTGTGGGAATTGGGCTTCAAGAACGTAGCCGGGAACGGGGCCATTCCAACGTCATGGGCGGCGCAAGCCGGGTCGATCGGTATGCGTCGGGCATCAATTGGTAAGATATTTCCACCCATGGGGTTGACACGGCAAGAGAATTTCGTGATACTCATAGGCTTCGCTCGAACAGGGCGGAGAATTCTGCCCAAAGGAAGCGCTGCAAGTGGTTTGCGGTGTGGACGACGGGCCCAAGACTGACTGGACTGTTGGCTTTTTCGCGATTTGAAGCGAGGGGCCGCCAAGCCGGTGCAAGTTGGGACTAATTAAATGATTCAAACGCAATCCAAACTCGATGTTGCTGACAACACGGGTGCCAAATCCGTGATGTGCATCAAAGTGCTGGGCGGGTCCAAGCGCCGCTATGCCAGCGTCGGAGATGTCATCAAGGTCAGTATTAAAGAAGCCGCGCCGCGTGGCCGCGTCAAAAAAGGCGAGGTTTACAGTGCTGTGGTCGTGCGTACGGCCAAGGGTATTCGTCGTGGTGATGGCTCCCTGGTTAAATTTGATGGCAACGCTGCAGTGTTGCTCAACGCCAAGCTGGAGCCGATCGGCACCCGCATCTTCGGACCAGTGACGCGCGAGCTGCGCACTGAAAAGTTCATGAAGATCGTGTCCCTAGCTCCTGAAGTTCTGTAAGGACACATCATGAACAAGATTCGCAAAGGCGACGAAGTCATCGTGATCGCAGGCCGTGACAAGGGCAAGCGCGGCACGATCACGCAGCGCAAGGATGATAGCTACCTGCTGATTGACGGGATTAACCTGGTGAAAAAACACACCAAACCCAATCCACTCAAGGGCACTACCGGTGGCATTGTTGAAAAAAGCATGCCGATTCACCAGTCCAACGTGGCCATTTTCAATGCTGCGTCGGGCAAGGCGGATCGTGTGGGCATCAAGCTTCTGGCTGACGGCAAAAAAGTGCGCGTCTTCAAGTCCAGTGGCGACGAAATCAAGGCTGCATAACTATGGCAAAGACCGCACCTGTACAAGTGGCTTCGCAGGCTCGCCTGCAGGCTCAATACCGCGAAAAAATTGCGCCTGCGCTGATCGAAAAATTCGGCTACACGACGCCGATGCAGGTTCCCCGCATCACAAAAATCACCCTCAACATGGGCGTGAGTGAGGCGGTGGCCGACAAGAAGGTTATGGATAACGCCGTGGGCGACATGACTAAGATTGCGGGCCAAAAGCCTGTCGTAACCAAGGCTAAAAAGGCGATTGCGGGCTTCAAGATTCGCGAAGATCTGCCCATTGGCTGCATGGTGACGCTGCGCGGCGTGAAAATGTACGAATTTCTCGACCGCTTTGTCACTGTGGCGTTGCCTCGTGTTCGTGACTTCCGGGGTATCTCGGGTCGCGCTTTCGATGGCCGCGGCAACTACAACATCGGCGTTAAAGAGCAGATTATTTTCCCTGAAATTGAGTACGACAAGGTTGATGCCTTGCGCGGTCTCAATATCAGCATTACCACGACGGCCAGGACCGATGACGAGTGCAAGGCACTTCTCACCGCCTTCCGTTTTCCGTTCAAGAACTGAGGCGGGTCATGGCAAAACAAGCTTTACTGCAACGTGAACTGAAGCGCGACAAACTGGTCGCGAAGTTCGCCAAGAAACACGCTGAACTCAAGGTGACATCCAACGACGCAAAACGCTCGGATGAAGAGCGCGCGCTGGCTCGCCTTGAGCTTCAAAAGTTGCCCCGCAATGCGAACCCGACTCGACAGCGCAATCGTTGCGCCATCACCGGCCGTCCTCGCGGTACGTTCCGTCAATTCGGTCTGGCGCGCGCCAAGATTCGTGAATTGGCTTTTGCTGGTGATATCCCTGGTATCACCAAGGCAAGCTGGTAAGCATAGGAGAACCACAAAATGAGTATGAGTGATCCTATCGCCGACATGCTGACGCGAATCCGTAATGCACAAATGGTTGAAAAAGCCGTTGTGATGGTGCCGTCGTCAAAAGTCAAAGTTGCCATCGCGCAGGTCCTTAAGGACGAGGGCTATATCGATGGCTTTGCCATAAAGTCCGACGACGGCAAATCGCAGTTGGAAATCGCCCTGAAATATTACGCAGGTAAACCCGTGATTGAGCGCATTGAGCGCGTCAGTCGCCCAGGTCTTCGTGTGTACAAGGGTCATGGTGCCATTCCCCAGGTCATGAACGGACTTGGCGTGGCCATCGTTACGACTCCGCAGGGTGTCATGACAGATCGCAAGGCACGCGCTACCGGTATCGGTGGCGAAGTGCTGTGCTACGTGGCCTGACCGCGGCATTGAGGAGAAATACAAATGTCCCGTGTAGCAAAAATGCCTGTCAACCTCCCGCAAGGTGTGGATGTGGCTATTAAAGAAGATCAGATCAACGTAAAAGGGGCGCTTGGCGCTCTTGCGTTGATGCAAAACGCGCTTGTGAACATCACGAATGATGCCGGCAAGCTCACTTTTGCACCTGCAAATGAATCGCGTGAAGCCAATGCGATGAGCGGAACGATGCGTCAGCTCGTTAACAATATGGTGACCGGCGTGACCAAGGGCTTTGAAAAGAAGCTCAGCCTGGTTGGCGTGGGTTACAAGGCTCAGGCGCAAGGTGCCAAATTGAATTTGACCGTGGGTTATTCGCACCCTGTGGTGATGGATATGCCTGCTGGAATTACCGTCGCGACCCCGACGCCCACTGAAGTGGTGATCAAGGGTTCCGACCGGCAGCGGGTGGGCCAGATCGCCGCCGAAGTTCGTGCTGTTCGTCCTCCCGAGCCTTACAAGGGCAAGGGCATCCGTTATTCGGATGAAAAGATCACGATCAAAGAAACCAAGAAGAAATAAGGAGCTGCATGATGTTGACCAAAAAAGAGCAGCGCCTTCGTCGTTCGCGTCAGACGCGGATTCGTATCGCAACCCAGGGCGTTGCGCGCCTGACGGTCAATCGTACCAACCTGCACATCTACGCCAGTGTTATTTCTGGCGACGGTACCAAAGTGCTGGCGGCTGCGTCGACTGCAGAAGCAGAAATCCGCAAGGAGATCGGTGCATCAGGCAAGGGTGGAAACGTTGCTGCTGCGCAGGCCATTGGCAAGCGCATTGCTGAAAAGGCAAAAGCAGCAGGTGTAGAAAAAGTGGCGTTTGATCGCGCCGGTTTTGCGTACCATGGCCGCGTCAAAGCGTTGGCTGATGCGGCCCGCGAAGCTGGCTTGCAGTTCTAAGCAGACTGGAATTAAGTATGGCCAAGTTTCAAGCAAAATCAAACAACGACGCTCCAGACGATGGTCTGAAGGAAAAAATGATCGCGGTCAATCGCGTGACCAAAGTGGTGAAAGGCGGCCGTATTCTCGGTTTCGCAGCGCTGACGGTGGTCGGTGATGGCGATGGCCGTGTTGGCATGGGCAAAGGCAAGTCCAAAGAGGTGCCTGCTGCTGTCCAGAAAGCCATGGAAGAGGCGCGCCGCAACATGACCAAGGTCTCGTTGAAAAATGGCACGATCCACCACAACGTGTTCGGGCATTGGGGTGCGGCAAACGTCATGATGGCACCTGCTCCCAAGGGAACTGGAATCATTGCCGGTGGTCCAATGCGCGCTGTTTTTGAAGTTATGGGCATTACCGATATCGTGGCCAAGAGCCATGGTTCCAGCAATCCCTACAACATGGTTCGCGCCACGATGGATGCCCTGAATAATTCCACTACAGCGTCGGAAATTGCGGCTAAACGTGGCAAGTCCGTTGAAGACATCTTCGGCTAAGGCGACATTGAAATGATCAAAGAAACCAAAGTTAAAGTCCAGTTGGTGCGCAGCCCGATTGGCACCAAGGAATCCCACCGTGCAACCGTGCGTGGTCTGGGTCTGCGTGGTGTCAACAGCACCAGTGAATTGCAGGATACGCCCGCAGTGCGCGGCATGATCAACAAGATCAGTTATCTGGTCAAGGTTATCTGAGCGGGAGACTCAAAATGGAATTGAACGTTATCAAACCAGGCCAAGGCGCCAAGCATGCAAAGCGGCGTGTTGGCCGCGGCATTGGTTCCGGTCTGGGTAAAACCTCCGGTCGGGGTCACAAAGGGCAGAAATCCCGCGCTGGTGGCTATCACAAAGTGGGCTTCGAGGGCGGACAGATGCCCATGCAACGGCGTTTGCCGAAGCGCGGGTTCAAGTCGCAGCTTCTGAAGTTCAACGCTGAAGTTACTCTTGCTGCGCTTGAGCAGCTTGGCCTGGCTGAAGTGGATCTGCTTGCATTGAAGCAGGCTGGCCTTGTCGGTCAACTCGCGAAGAACGTGAAAGTTATCAAGTCTGGCGCGCTGATCAGGGCGGTCAAGCTCAATGGCATCGCTGCCACCGCAGGTGCCAAGGCGATGATAGAAGCTGCCGGCGGCTCCATCGCCTGACTTACGACTGGAACCATAAGTGGCGACCAATTCGGCTCAAATTGCAAAAACCGGCAAGTACGGTGACCTGCGGAGCAGGCTCGTGTTCTTGCTGTTGGCTTTGGTGGTCTACCGCGTCGGAGCGCACATTCCCGTTCCCGGGATCGATCCTGGGCAGCTCAAAGAGTTATTTAAGGGGCAGCAGGGCGGCATATTAAATTTATTCAATATGTTCTCTGGTGGTGCGCTCTCGAGATTCACAGTTTTTGCCTTGGGAATCATGCCGTACATTTCGGCGTCGATCATCATGCAGCTTCTGACCTATGTGGTGCCCACATTTGAGCAGATGAAGAAGGAAGGCGAAAGCGGCCGTCGCAAGATCACCCAGTACACACGGTACGGCACTCTCGCGTTGGCGCTGTTTCAGTCCATGGGAATCGCGGTTGCTCTTGAAAGCTCTCCGGGGCTGGTTTTGGTGCCCGGGTTTGGATTTCGCATGACGGCGGTATTCAGTCTTACAGCCGGAACGATGTTTTTGATGTGGCTGGGCGAACAAATCACTGAGCGCGGACTGGGTAACGGCATATCCATTCTCATTTTTGCGGGGATCGCCGCTGGCTTGCCGAGCGCTCTTGGTGGCTTGCTGGAACTTGTTCGTACCGGAGCTATGAGTATTCTTGTGGCAATCCTGATTGTCGCGGTAGTTGGGCTGGTCACTTATTTTGTAGTTTTCGTAGAGCGAGGCCAGCGTAAGATTCTGGTCAATTACGCTCGACGGCAGGTAGGCAACAAGGTTTACGGCGGGCAGTCCTCTCATTTGCCGCTTAAGTTGAACATGGCCGGTGTGATTCCACCGATTTTTGCCTCCTCGATCATCTTGCTTCCGGCAACTGTCGTTGGATGGTTTAGCGCCGGGGAGAGCATGCGCTGGTTGAAGGATATCGCCGGAACACTGACGCCAGGGCAGCCTATTTATGTGATGCTTTACGCAAGTGCCATCGTGTTTTTCTGCTTTTTCTATACGGCCCTCGTGTTTAACAGCCGGGAAACGGCGGACAACCTGAAAAAGAGTGGTGCTTTTATTCCGGGTATCCGACCTGGTGATCAGACCGCGCGGTACATCGACAAGATTTTGGTTCGCCTCACTTTGGCGGGTGCGATTTACATCACCTTTGTATGCTTGCTGCCTGAATTTTTGATACTGAAGTACAACGTTCCCTTTTACTTTGGCGGTACTTCGTTGCTGATCATCGTCGTGGTCACAATGGACTTCATGGCTCAAGTGCAGAACTACCTGATGTCCCAGCAGTATGAGTCGCTGCTCAAAAAGGCGAATTTCAAAAC
>NCGI01000033.1 GCA_002256925.1 Polaromonas sp. 28-63-22 | reverse complement strand
ACGCAGATCCTGCCGGTCAATGGCTCGCGCGAGGCCTTGTTTGCCCTTGCGCAAACCGTGATCGATCCGACGCAGGCGGGCGCCAAGGTGATCTGCCCAAATCCGTTCTACCAAATCTACGAGGGCGCCGCGCTGCTGGCCGGCGCCGACGTGTGGTTTGCGCCCAGCGACCCGGCGCGCAACTTTGCCGTCGATTATTCGGGCGTGCCCGAGGCGGTATGGGCCAAAACGCAGCTGCTGTTTGTCTGCACGCCCGGCAACCCGGCCGGCTCGGTCATGACGCTTGCCGAGTGGGAGTACCTGTTCAAGCTCAGCGACCAGCACGGTTTTGTCATTGCCTCCGACGAGTGCTACAGCGAGATCTACTTCCGTGACGAAGCCCCGCTCGGTGGCCTGCAGGCCGCCGCCCTGCTCGGGCGCAAGGACTTCAAAAACCTGATCGCCATGACCAGCCTGTCCAAACGCAGCAATGTGCCGGGTTTGCGCAGCGGTTTCGTCGCCGGTGATGCGGCCTTGATGAAGCAGTTTTTGCTCTACCGCACCTACCACGGCAGCGCGATGAGCCCGGTGGTGCAGGCCGCCAGCCTTGCCGCCTGGAACGACGAGCAGCACGTGGTTGACAACCGGGCGCTCTACCGCGAGAAGTTTGCCCGGGTCACGCCGCTGCTGGCCGCCGTGATGGACGTGGCTTTGCCGGACGCAGGCTTCTACCTGTGGGCAAAAATTCCGGATTCGTTCGAAGGCTCGGACGAAGCGTTCTCGCGCGACCTGCTGGCCTTTTACAATGTGGTGGTTTTGCCCGGCAGTTACCTGGCGCGCACGGCGCAAGGCAGCAACCCGGGCGCCGGCCGCATCCGCATGGCGCTGGTAGCCGAAACCGCCGAATGCGTGGAAGCTGCCGAACGCATCGCGGCCTTCGTTCAGTCCCGCACCCCCTGATTTTCCTTACCTTTCAAAACAATCATTCCATGACCCAAGACAACGCGCACACTGCCCTTCAAGCCACCATCGACGCCGCATGGGAAGACCGTGCCAGCCTTTCGCCAAAATCCGCGCCCCAGGACGTGCTCGAAGCCGTCGAGCAGACGATTGCGCACCTCAACGGCGGCAAGATTCGCGTAGCGACCCGCACCGGTGTCGGCCAGTGGACCACGCACCAGTGGATCAAAAAAGCCGTGCTGCTGAGCTTTCGCCTGCACGACAACGAACTGATGCGCGCGGGCTCGCTGGGCTTTTTCGACAAGGTCAAAACCAAGTTCGCCCACCTGAGCGACGCCGAAATGCGCGAGACCGGCGTGCGCGTGGTGCCGCCTGCGGTGGCGCGGCGCGGCAGCTACATCGCCAAGGGCGCGATCCTGATGCCCAGCTACGTCAACATCGGCGCCTATGTCGATGAAGGCACGATGGTGGACACCTGGGCCGCCGTCGGTTCGTGCGCCCAGATCGGCAAAAACGTGCATCTGTCAGGCGGCGTGGGCATTGGCGGCGTGCTGGAGCCGATGCAGGCCAACCCGACCATCATTGAAGACAACTGTTTTATCGGCGCCCGCTCTGAAGTGGTCGAAGGCGTGATCGTCGAAGAAAACTCGGTGTTGTCGATGGGCGTTTACATCGGCCAGAGCACACCCATTTACGACCGCGAAGCCGACACCGTCAGTTACGGCCGCATTCCGGCCGGCTCGGTCGTGGTGTCGGGCAACCTGCCCAAGGCCGGCGGCAAATACAGCCTGTATTGCGCCGTGATCGTCAAGAAAGTCGATGCCAAAACCCGCGCCACGACGAGCCTGAACGACCTGCTCAGAGATTAGAGATGGCCCCCACGCTCCCCACTTCGTGTGGTTCACTGCCCCCCGAGGGGGCTGTGTGCCGCGGCTCCAAGCCTGCAGTGCAGGCTTGGACGGCACGCAGAAGGGCTGCGTCTCGCAGCCCGGCGCCTGCGGCCCGGCAAAGCCGGTTCCGCGGCCCCGGCTTGAAGGTGGAGCATCCGCAGCTGCGTTTAATCAAAAGAGGCGATATATGACGACCGAAGCACGCACGATGAGCACGATGGAGCGGATCCTGCAGTTGATGGTGGACAAAAAGGCGTCGGATGTCTATCTGTCGGCTTTTTCGCCGGCGCTGATCAAGATCAACGGCCAGGCGATTCCCATCAATACGCAGGTGCTGCCGGCCAACGCACCGATGAACCTGCTGGCCGAGGTGTTGCCGCCCGAACGCATCGAAGAGCTTGAAGAAATGGGCGAGCTGAATCTGGCGCTGCCGGTGGCCGGCATGGGCAACTTTCGCATCAGCGGCTTTCGCCAGCGCAACACCTACGCGGCCGTGATTCGCTACATTCCGACGGAAATCCCCCGCTTGGACAGCCTGAACCTGCCGCCGATTCTGGCCGACCTGATCATGGAAAAACGCGGCCTGCTGCTGATGGTGGGCTCGACCGGCGCCGGCAAGAGCACCACGCTGGCGTCCATGCTCGACCACCGCAACGAAACCGCGCAGGGCCACATCCTCACCATCGAAGACCCGGTGGAATTTTTGTTCACCAACAAGAAATCGGTGGTTAACCAGCGCGAAGTCGGCAGCGACACGCAGTCGCTGCAGGTGGCGCTGAAGAACGCGCTGCGTCAGGCCCCCGACGTGATCCTGATCGGCGAGATCCGCGACCGCGAAACCATGTCGGCCGCCATTGCCTACGCGCAGTCGGGCCACCTGTGCCTGGCGACCATGCACGCCAACAACAGCTACCAGGCGCTCAACCGCATCCTGAGTTTTTACCCGGTGGAAGTGCGCAACACCATGCTGGGCGACCTCGGCGCCGCCATGAAGGCCATCGTCTCGCAGCGTCTGCTGCGCCGGCAGGACGGCAGCCGCGCGCCGGCGGTCGAGGTCATGCTGAACACCAAGCTGGTGTCCGAGCTGATCGAAAAAGGCGACTTCTCGGGTGTCAAGGAGGCGATGGAAAAATCAATGGCCGAAGGCTCGCAGACCTTCGAGCAGGACATCGCCAAAATGATTGTCGAAGGCACGGTCACGCGCAAGGAAGGCCTGTTGCAGGCCGACTCGCCCACCAACCTGATGTGGCGCCTTGAAAATGACTTTGCGGTCAAGGCCAAGGCCGAGGACGTGTACGACGACCGGGACGACCAGCCCTCGTTCACCGAAATCACGCTCGACGTCAAGCAGAACTCCAAATTCGGCACCACCGGTTTTGGCACCACCGGCTTCGGCACCACGGGCTACGGCCCGATCTGACAACCCCGATTGTGCTCTGCACACCGCGTCCATGTCCTCTACCCTGCGTCTTGCCGAAGAACTGATCTCCAAACCCTCCGTCACCCCGCTGGACGCGGGCTGTCTGGAACTGCTGGGCGAGCGCCTCGAAGCACTGGGCTTTGTGTGCGAACGCATCGACAGCGGACCCGCCGACTTCCGGGTCAGCAACCTGTGGGCCAAATTTAAAGGTTTTGGTGCTGCAGCCCAGGAAACACCTGCGCCGGCAGCTATCAATTCAATAGCGACTGCTGATCGGCCCAAGACGCTCGTCTTTGCCGGCCACACCGACGTGGTGCCCACCGGCCCGCTGGCGCAGTGGCACGCCCACCCGTTCACGCCCAGCCACCGCGACGGCCTGCTGTACGGCCGGGGCGCTGCCGACATGAAAACCTCGATTGCCGCGATGGTCGTGGCGTGCGAGGAATTTCTGGCGGCGCACCCGCGGCCGGCGCTGTCGATCGCGTTTTTGCTCACCAGCGACGAAGAAGGCCCGGCCAAAGACGGTACGGTGGTGGTTTGCGAAGCTCTCAAGGCGCGCGGCGAAGTGCTGGACTACTGCATCGTCGGCGAACCCACCTCCGTCAACCAGCTCGGCGACATGATCAAGAACGGCCGACGCGGCACCATGAGCGGCAAGCTCACCGTCAAGGGCGTGCAGGGTCATATCGCCTACCCGCACCTGGCCAAAAACCCGATGCACCTGTTTGCGCCGGCGCTGGCCGAGCTGGTCGCCATCCAGTGGGACGCCGGCAACGAATTTTTCCCCGCCACCAGCTGGCAGGTGTCGAACATGCACGGCGGCACCGGCGCGAGCAACATCATTCCGGGCGAACTGGTGGTTGATTTCAACTTCCGGTTCTGCACCGAATCGACGCCTGAAAGCCTGCAACAGCGCCTGCGGTCGGTGCTTGACACCCACCAGCTCGACTACGACCTGACCTGGGTCATCGGCGGCCTGCCCTTTCTGACCACGCCGGGCGAACTGGTCAAGGCCATCAGCGGCGCGATCGAGGCCGAAACCGGCCGGCCAACCGAACTGTCCACCACGGGCGGCACCAGCGACGGCCGCTTCATCGCCAAAGTCTGCCCGCAGGTGATCGAGTTCGGGCCGATCAACGCGTCGATCCACAAAATCAACGAACACGTAGCGGTCAGCTCGCTCGACCCGCTGAAAAACATCTACAAGGGCGTGCTGGAGCGCCTGGCCGGCGTTTAACGTGTCGCTGACGGTTCTTGAACTCATCGAGGCATCGGCCGCCCAGCTCGAAGCCGCCGGCCTGACGTTCGAAAACGGTTTCGGCCAGGGCACCACCAACGCTTTTGACGAAGCGGCGTGGCTGGTCATGTGGCAGCTCGGTTTGCCGCTTGATGACCTCGATTCAGTATCCAATCGACCGGTAGCCCAGGCAGAACATGCGCAGGTAGCTACTCTTTTAGGAGCGCGCATCAGCACGCGCAAACCTGCTGCCTACCTGACGCACGAGGCCTGGCTGATGGGGGTGCCGTTTTATGTCGATGAGCGGGTGATCATTCCGCGTTCGTTCATCGCCGAACTGCTGGTCGATGAAAGCATTGACCCGTGGCTGGGCGAAGACACCAAACGGGTTCTCGATTTGTGCACCGGCAACGGCAGCCTTGCCGTGCTGGCCGCCATGACTTACCCGGACGTGAGCGTGGACGCCGCCGACATCAGCCCGGACGCGCTGGCCGTGGCCCGCATCAACGTGGACAAACACGCTCTGGCCGGCCGTATCACCCTGATCGAATCGGACGGACTGGCGGCTTGTCCTGGCAAATATGACCTGATTTTGTGCAACCCGCCCTATGTCAACGCCGCCAGCATGGCCGCGCTGCCCGAAGAATTCAAGGCGGAACCCGCCCTTGCACTGGGCGGCGGAAGCGACGGGATGGACTTCATTCGAAGCCTTTTTCTAACGGCGGCAGCGCAAATGAACGAAAATGCTGTCTTGGTGCTCGAAATCGGCAACGAACGCGAGAATTTCGCGCGTGCCTTCCCGCAGTTGGAGCCGCTCTGGTTCGAAACCAGCGCAGGCAGCGACCAGGTGATGTTGATCACACGAGAACAACTGGTCTGACCTGAATATCCAAGTCCAATGCGGACTTCCGGACGCAGAAGGCGCAAAGGTTTCGCAGAAGACGCAAAAAATTCAAATAATTGTTTGAGTTCCCTTTTGCGTTCTCTGCGAAACCTTTGCGTACTCTGCGTCCGGCAACCGTTCCCGCTTTTTCTTTATCCCGAATTTTTCACATGATCACCCTTAAAAACGTCGTGCTTCGTCGCGGCGCCAAAGTCATTCTTGACAGCGCTTCTGTCACCCTCAACCCTGGCGAAAACGTCGGCCTGGTCGGGCGCAACGGCGCGGGCAAATCGACCTTGTTCGCGATGCTCAACGGTTCGATTCACGAAGACGGCGGCGAATTTTCGATTCCGTCGCAGTGGCGCATGGCGCAGGTCGCGCAGGACATGCCTGAAACCGAGCAAAGCGCCACCGACTACGTGATCGAAGGCGACATCGTGCTGCAGGCGGCGCAAACCGAAGTGGCCGCGTCTGAGGAAAGCGGCGACGGCGACCGCATGGCGCATGCGTACATGGAGCTGTACGACGCTGGCGCGCACGATGCGCAGGCGCGCGCGCAGGCACTCATTCTGGGCCTCGGCTTCAAGGTCAGCGAACTCGACAACCCGGTGAACAGCTTTTCCGGTGGCTGGCGCATGCGGCTGCAACTGGCACGCGCGCTGATGTGCCCGTCGGACTTGCTGCTGCTCGACGAGCCGACCAACCACCTGGACCTGGACGCGCTGGTCTGGCTGGAAGCGTGGCTGAAACGCTACCAGGGCACGATGCTGGTGATCAGCCACGACCGTGAATTTCTGGATGCGGTGACGGACGTGACGGTGCACATCGAAAGCGCCAAGCTGACGCGCTACGGCGGCAACTACAGCAAGTTTGAAGATTTGCGCGCCGAGCAGATGGCGCTGCAGCAAACCGCCTTCAGCAAGCAGCAGGACAAGATCGCCCACCTGCAAAAATTTATCGCGCGCTTCAAGGCCAAGGCCAGCAAGGCCAAGCAGGCGCAAAGCCGGGTCAAGGCACTCGACCGCATGGAAAAAATCGCGCCGCTGCTGGCCGAGGCCGACTTCACCTTCGAATTCAAGGAACCGGCGAATCTGCCGAACCCGATGCTGTCGATGCAGAACGCGTACTTCGGCTATCCGCCGCCTGAAGACGCACCCGAAGGCACGCCGCCCACCGTGATCGTGCAGAACGTCAGCAAGTCAGTGCTGGCCGGCCAGCGCATCGGCATTCTGGGTGCCAACGGCCAGGGTAAATCGACACTGGTAAAGACGGTGGCGCGTGCATTGGCGCCGATCAGTGGCGACATGACCGAGGGCAAAGGCCTGAACATCGGCTACTTCGCCCAGCAGGAACTCGACGTGCTGCGCCCGGCCGACAACCCGCTGGAGCACATGATTCGCCTGGTGAAAGAGACCACCGCCGCCGGCCGTATCAGCGGCCAGGGCACGCGCGAGCAGGATCTGCGCAGCTTTCTGGGTATGTTCAATTTTGGCGGCGACATGGTCAAGCAGTCCGTCGGCAGCATGAGCGGCGGCGAAAAAGCGCGCCTGGTGCTGTGCATGATCGTCTGGCAGCGCCCCAACCTGCTGCTGCTGGACGAGCCCACCAACCACCTTGACCTGGCCACCCGCGAAGCGCTGAGCATGGCGCTCAACGAATTTGAAGGCACCGTGATGCTGGTCAGCCACGACCGCGCCCTGCTGCGCGCCGTGTGCGACGAATTCTGGATGGTTTCCAAGGGCGGCGTGGAGCCGTTCGATGGTGACCTGGACGACTACCAGAAGTATCTGCTCGACCATGCCAAGCGCATGCGCGAAGAGGCGAAGAAATCGGGCAATACGCCTTCGCCTGCAGCCGCTGTCGCGCCTAAAGCCAAGGTTGACAAGGCCGAGCCCGCTATTAAATCAGGAGCTGCCCGCGCAGGTAATTCAACGGCTGGCGGCACATTTGATGCTAAAAATCCAGCGAACAAGAAGGAAGAAGCCCAAAAACGCCAGCAGCAGTCGGACAGCGTGAAGCCGCTGCGCAAAGAGATCGAAAAAATCGACCAGCGCATGCAGGCATTGACGGCCGAGCAGACCAGCCTGCAAGCCGCGATGGCCACCATCATCGCGCCGCCGGAAATCGCCCAGACCGGCAAGCGGCTGAAAGCCATTGAGCGGAAATCGCCCAGACCGGCAAGCGGCTGAAAGCCATTGAGAACGAACTCGGCACGCTGGAAGAACGCTGGCTGGAGCTGACCGAACAGATTGAAACGGCGGCCGCCTGAGCGCTTGAATACAGCTTTTCCGACCTCGGATTCTGGGAGGGGGCGGAGAAGCGGCCAGGCCAAGGGTTACGGCGACCCTGAATTCCCGCCCTCGCGCGAATAACGGCAAAATGGAATCACCGACATGTTTGAGAGGTTCCCGCCCATGCCCAACGCCCTGCATATGGCTTCTGAAGACGCGGCGCTGCAAGCTGCCGTCAAACGCAGCCGCAAGCTGCTCAACAAGCGAGCCATCGTGGCAGCGGTCGCCAGCACGGTACCTGTACCCGGCCTCGACTGGGCCGTTGACGCCGCCCTGCTCTCGCGCCTCATCCCCGAGATCAACAAAGAGTTCGGCCTGACGCCGCAGCAGCTCGATCAGTTGAACCCGAAGAAACGCGAGCAGGTCCAGAAGGCCGTCACCGTGGTCGGCTCCGTGCTGATCGGTAAACTCATCAGCCGCGATCTCGTCATCAAGGCCGCGGCGAGAATCGGCAAGCGCCTGACGACCAAGCAACTCGCCAAATACGTACCGTTTGCCGGCCAGTTGGTGGCGGCTGCCGTGGGTTATGCGGCGATTCGCTACCTCGGGGAAGAGCACATGAAGGACTGCGTTCGTGTAGCACGTGAGGCGCAGCTGGAGGTGCCTTTGCTCGGCTATGCGGCGTGAAGGAGCCCACGCGGCCCGGCCTCATTCATTAGTCGCAAGCCCCGTGCCCGGTCGCCGTGTACGCGGCCCCTACCGCTCTCGCGCCGAACATCCAGACGGTGCTTGGGCTATATCTGGACGGCGTCCTGGAGATTTTGTACACCTCACCGAAGCGAGCCTTTTTTGCCTGCTCACAAAAAACGTAGGTCAAGCCCTCGGACGAAATGGGAATCCCAATAAAAAAGCGCCTGACTTCGCAGTCAGGCGCTTTAAATTTGGTGGGGCCTGCGGGGGTCGAACCCACGACAAACGGATTAAAAGTCCGCTGCTCTACCAACTGAGCTAAGGCCCCAAGTGATTCTTCTTGGGTTGCACTGCATTGTTTGCAGCACAGCCTCAAATTATAGCGTCATTTTTTAAGGCTTTTCAAACAGACCCAGCGATTTTGGCGAGTACCCAGCCCGCCGCGCACAGGCCGAAGGTTGAAGTCACCGTGACGACCGAGCCATAGCCATGGCAGTTGAGCGTGGCATCGCTCTGCGCGTTGCCTGACGAATCGGGCTCGACGGGGCCTGCCAGCAAGGCATCGCCCGTCATGGCGGCAACGGCAGCCGGCTGCATCACCGCTTCCCGGCTGAAGACACAGGCGACGCCGATTTTCTTTTTGTCGCGTGCAGCCCCATGCTCCTTGCGCAGCCTGTAACGCATCTGCGCAAGCAGGGGGTCATGCGTGACGAGCGACAGATCTTCGATATCGACCTTGTGCGCGAGCCGCTTTCCGCCAGCGGCGCCGACGCTGATAAATGGGCTCCCGGCCCTGATCGCCCACGCCGCCATGGCTGTCTTGGCTTTCACCTGATCGCAGGCATCAATGACGGCCACCTGCTTCCAGTCCAAGTCCGCCTCACATTCAAGGACGCCCGGCCAGTTGACGGCATCGACAAACGCTTCGACGCAATCAACCACGCAATCAGGATGAATGTGCGCAATGCGCTCACGCATGGCCTGCACTTTCGCCATGCCGAGCGTGTTGTCGAGCGCGTGGACCTGGCGGTTGATGTTCGATTCGGCGATATGGTCCAGATCCACCAGTGTGAGGCGCGCCACACCGCTGCGCGCTGCTGCCTCGGCCGCCCAGGAACCCACCCCACCCAGACCGACGATGACGACATGCGCCTGGCGAATCCGACTGGCGCCGGTCACACCGTACAGCCGCGCCAGCCCCCCGAAGCGGCGCTCCAGATCGGCAGGCGCCGCCCCTTCAATGTCTGCGAGTGGCTGCATGGACCCGTTGACGCACGGCGCTAGTTTGCACGCTCAAGCCGCCAGATCTGAAACCGCAAACCGGCCGTAGCGCCAGTCACGATAGACGCAATGACAATGAAACTCATCGCACTCAGGGTCGAAATACCCGACAGACCCTGACCGACCGTGCAACCCATGGCCACAACCCCGCCCACGCCCATCAGCGTTGCGCCGATGAGGTGATTCGCCGTGTCTTTGGCATCGCGAAAGCCTTCCCAGCGAAAACTGCGCGACCACAACGACACCATGGCCGATCCCGTGACCACGCCAAACACCGACACGATACCGAGCGTGAGCAGCTTGCTCTTGTCGCTGAAAAACATGAGCCAGTCCAGCGTATAGGCGAAAGGCGCCACAAAACTGAACGCCTCGGCCCGCCCGGAGTTGGTCGCCAGAAACGTTTGCTCCAGGGTTTCGGGGTGCTCGGCCACCAGTTGGGAAGAGCTGCGGTGGTCGTGAATTCGATGGCAGCCCTGTCTACCGTCGCGACGCGAAGAACGGCCGTGATGCCCTTGAGCGTGGCGAAGGCCGTGACCCCCATGACAATAAAAACCACCAGCGCTTTCAGGCTGCCGCCACCGATGCGCACCAGGGTTTTACTGCCGCAGCCCGACGCGAGCACCATGCCAAACCCAAAAAGCACGCCGCCAACAAGGCCCGACAGCCAAAGCAGGCGGTTGGATGCATAAAGGGTTTTTGACGGATCGATCAGTCCGGCCGAAGCCAGTCCGAAAAACCCGATCATTGCCACGCCGATGGCCATGCCCCACATGCGCATGCGCGTCCAGTCGCCCATGGTGACGATGTCACTGACGGCGCCCATGGTGCAAAAATGGGTGCGCTGCGTGATGGCGCCGAAAGCCACTGAAATGATGAAGCCGGCCCAAAGGACCTGGGTCGTGAGTGTCGCAACAGCCGAAATTTCCATGCGCCAATCTTAAGGGCGAATGGGCCGCAAAATGGAGCGGTGAATCGGCTTACTTCAGTCGGGCAAGACGCTCTTTCGCCACCGCTGCGGCTTCAGACTGCGGGTAAGTTCGTACAAGATCTTCCAGCGACTTGCGTGCCGCCTTGGCATCTTTGAGTTCGACCTGCGAGTTGGCCATCGACAGATAGGCTTCTGGCGCCCGTGCGTGCTGCGGCTCAGCTGCAATCATCGAGCGGAAATTGGTGACGGCTTCCTTGTAGTTGCGAAGGGCATACTGCGCGTTGCCAAGCCAGAACAGCGAAGAAGCGCGGTAACCGCTTTGAGGATACCGGCCGATAAAACTCACAAAGGCTGCCTGGGCGCCCGCAAAATCGCTCTTGCGAAGCATGGCCAGCGCGGCATCGAATTCCTGCTTTTCGGCAGGTTCGGCGACAAATTCCTTGCCATCGACCGACACCTTGCTGGGCTCGATCTTCTGCAAACGTTCTTCGACGCCCTGCTTCAAGTCCTTCTGCGTACGCTGAATGTCCGAGACCGCCCGGTTGAGCTGCTCGTTTTGCCCGCGCATGGTCGCAAGTTCGCCGCGCAAGGCCTCAATCTGATTGGACAAGTCAAGCACGCTGCGGCGCAGCTGGGCATTGTCTTCGGTGGCCCGCCGCAAATCGTCAGTAGTTCGTTGCTGTGACGTATCGAACTTTTGACGCAGGTCGATAATCGCGCGGCGCGCTTCATCGTCTTCAAACAGCGCCGCGTGCGAGCTGATCGCAAACAGGCAGGCGGCGACCGCCACGATGGCTCTTGACATTTTCACGATCAGGCCCCGAACTTAACGGTAGTTGATTTCAGCGCGACGATTCTTAGCCATCGAAGCTTCGTCGGTTCCGGTCGCGGCAGGTTTTTCCTTGCCAAAGCTGACGGCCTCGACCTGAGCATCACCGACACCAAGCAGGCCGAGAGCCCGGCGTACCGCTTCAGCCCGTTTTTGGCCCAGCGCGAGGTTGTATTCGCGGCCGCCGCGTTCGTCGGTATGACCTTCGATCGTCATTTTTCGCGCTTTGTTCGCCGTCAGGTATTTGGCGTGCGCCTCAATCGCACCCTGAAATTCGGGTTTGACGACATAGCTGTCAAAGTCGAAATAAATGACCCGGGCCGTATTGGCCGGGCCGGCGGTGGACACGTCTGTGGCACCGATCTGGACGGGCGCCACTCCGCTGGCCGCAGCGCCAGGATTTCCCGTCGCCGACCCCATGTTCGAGGCGCCACGATCCTCGACTGGAACATCCGATAGCTTCACGCCCGAGGCGCAAGCGGCCAATGTCGCGGCCAGGACCAGCGAGGAAACGAGTGAAAGGAAAGTACGCTTCATGAAATACCCCAAAAATAGTGAAAAAAAAGAAACCGGAATCGCTCAAACCTGTGTCAACGTTGAAACGGGCCCCAGTCGGGCTCCCTGATGTCGCCGTTGGCGCCTGACAGCCGTGCCTTGATCTTGCCGTCGAGCGTGGTGGTCATCAGTGCTTCGCGGCCCTGCTGCTGGGTGGCGTACACGATCAAGCGGCTATTCGGTGCAAAGCTTGGGCTTTCGTCACCCGCCGTGTCGGTGATCGCGGTCACCGAACCGCTGGCAATGTCCATCAGGTGAAGTTTGAAGGCACCACCCACTCTTGAAATATAGGCAAGCCATCGTCCGTCAGGGCTTACGGCTGGCGATATGTTGTAGTTGCCGGTGAAGGTAACGCGCTCGGCGTTGCCGCCCGAAGGGCGCATACGGTAGATTTGCGGTGAGCCGCCACGGTCGCTGACGAAGTAGATGGTGTTTCCGTCAGGCGAATACGCGGGTTCGGTATCGATGCTCGAAGACTGCGTGAGTCGCTTGGGGTCACCCCCGTTCAGGCCGATGGCAAAAATCTGCGAACCCCCGTCACGACTGAGCGTGGCTACCAGCTGCTTGCCGTCGGGCGCCCAGGCAGGCGCACTGTTGGAGCCTCTGAAGTTGGCCACCAGGCGCCGTTTGCCGGTGAGGACTTCATGCACGTAAATCACCGGCTTGCGGGACTCAAACGAAACATAAGCGAGCTGTGTTCCGTTGGGTGACCACGACGGTGAAATGATTGGTTCCGGACTGGTCAGCGCCGATTGTGCGCCTTCGCCGTCCGAGTCGGCCACCCACAGGTTGAAGCGCGAGCCCGCCTTGGTGACGTAGGCAATGCGCGTCGAGAAAATACCTTTTTCACCAGTTAATTTCTCATAAACATAATCCGAGATTCGGTGTGCGGACAGCCGCAGATCGCCGGGCAGCGGCGTAAAACTCTGGCCGCCCAGATCCTGCCCGCGAACGGTGTCCCACAGGCGAAGACGCACATCAAACCGGCCATCCGCCAACGGCGAGACACTGCCGGTCACGATGGCATCGGCTCCCTTCTGGCGCCAGCTCGCAAGGTCCGGCCTCGTGGTTTCGTCGGCCGTTTGCCCGGCCGCATCGACCGTACGGAAAAGGCCGCTCCGTTCAAGATCTGCCTTGACGATATTGCTGATTTTTTGCGGGGACTGCGCCTCGCCACGAAACGGAATGATGACCAGAGGTACCTGTGTCATGCCGACACCGGTTACCTCAACGCGAAACTGGGCAAAAGCAGGTGCGGCTCCGGAGGCAATCAAGGCTATAACGCTTCGACGTTTCAATGAAGGGAAAAGGCTCATAGAGGATGTGTTCATCAATAGAGTTGGGTTATTTTGACCGGTGACCGGGCATCTATCTGAAGAAGCCCGCAGTCTGCCTGGACCTGATTGGTCTGCATGCGTTGAATGACCCGGTTTTTGTTGGAAGATTCCCGATCACGCTTATTTTCCCGGTGCCAGAGGTGAAAAACCTCAGTCCCCATGAAGCCGTTCTTTCTCTGAATGCCCAGGTGGCTGAGGCGGAGCACCAGGTCCGCATCTTCGTGACCCCACCCTTCGAAGGTCTCGTCAAACCCGTTAACCTGGATAAAATCCTGCCGCCAGACACCGAAATTGCAGCTTCGGATACCGCGCCAAGTGAACCCCTGTTTTACCCTGAATAAACGCCACGGCCAGACGAGGAGGTGCAACAATTTGTTGCTATCGCCACGTAGCCAGGCCCTGACCCAAAATAGTGCCGAACTGCGCGGCAAGTCGATTTGGTCCCTCAACACCCGTTGTGTGAGATTCTCACTGAGCAGAACACGGCTGCCGTTGACAAAGTAGCCCGGCTCGGCAAGGCGGGCGTGCTGCTCCACATGGATGCTGTTCGGAACGCAATCGCCGTCGAGAAAAACGAGGTAGTCGCCGTGGGCCTGACTGGCAGCGAGGTTGCGAGCCTGGGCAGCTGTGAATCCCTTGTCGGGGTGCCAGATGTGCCGCACAGGACAACGGAAGGAAGGGCATTGCAGGATCAGTTCATTGACTTCTTCCGTCCTCGAACCGTCATCTGCAATCAACACCTCGTGTTGGACTCCACACTGGCGTGCCAGCGACCGTAAAACAGCAAGCAACGCATCCGTGCGGTTGTAAGTCAGGACAACAAAACTGATTTTCATGGAGCGGGGGGCGTCTTGCCCACCTTGCGGTGGAGCAGCCACAACTTCAGATAGCGGTAATAGGTTCCCTCCGCATTGGATATGGCCAGCAAAAGTCCCATGCGACCATCAAGAAAACCAAGGCGTAGAAAGTAGGTACGGACAAAAGCCCATAGACCGTGCCCGAGCGCCTTGCCAACCGATGACCGCTGACCGCGGTTTTTCAGACTTTCGGCGCCAGCACTTGAATAGCGATTAACCTTGTCCAGCACATCTTCAAACGAACGAAAACTCTCGTGCAGCAAAGGGGACGTTAGATGACCCACCGCGCTGGCAGTCACCAGGGATTCATGCACCAGATCGTCTGAAAATCTGGCAGAGCCGCGCCGAAACAACCGCGTCACCCGGTCCGGATACCAGCCCGAATGCCGCATGTACTGACCGCAGTAACTGGAGAGGCGGGGAAACGCATAAACGTCAAATTGGGGAGAAGCCATGGCAGCTTCGATTTCTGCACGAAGCGCTGGTGACACGCGTTCATCGGCATCCAGCGAGAGCACCCAGTCTGACCGGGCGAGTGACAGGGCACTATTCTTCTGGATGCCGAAGCCCTGCCAGTTCTCCTGAACCGAGACTTCCGCGCCCGCGAGGCGGGCCAGTTCTGAAGTTCCATCGGTGCTGCCTGAATCAAGCACTACCCGCTGGTCAGCAAAATCCACGGACCGCAGGCAAGCCTCAATGTTGTGAGCCTCATTTTTCGTGATGACTGTAACGGTCAAGCTTGCCAACGAATACCTTTTCCACAGAGTCGGGTCTGAGTGCCTTTGGTGACGTGCCCTCAAAACGCCTTGAGAGCATAGCAGAGCAGCCAAGGCGTTTACCGCCTGAACACCATGCCAAATGGCTGATAATGCCGTCACTCGCCCGTCCGTCAGCCTGCCATCACTTTGCATAAAAAAACGATCAACCTCCGCCTCGCCGTCGTCTGCATGGCGGCTGCGTCCGTGGGTTTATCGATGGTCATTGTGAGCATTTCCAAGCTGTTGCTGGTCATCTGCGGATTGCTCGTTTTGCTTTGGCCGCACCGATCTGAAGACGGCGTCCGCCCGCAACTGTCAAGGCTGGCTGTCACCTACTTCGTTCTGGCAGCCATTTTCGCATTCGCCTTGAGTCTGCTTTGGACGGTAGCACCGCAGGATGATGCTTTGGGTTCGCTGGCCAAGTATGGCAAGCTGATCACCATCGTGCTGTTCCTTGCACTGATCAGGAATCGACGCGAAGCACGATACGCGCTGGCAGCCTTCATGCTCGCGCAGGTGTTTCTGCTGGCGAGTTCATGGATGCTGTTTTTTCATCTGCCGGTGCCGTGGGCAACCTCCAATATGGCCGTGCTCCAGTTCGCGGTTTTTTCCAGCTATCTGGATCAAGGCATCATGGGCGCGGTACTCGCGGCACTCTGCTGGCACTTGCGGGGCCTGGCTCCGGGCCGCTTCGGCAGGCCGATTGCCATAGCCATCGCGTTAGCCGCCCTGGGCAATGTGTTTTTTGTCTTGTCGGGGCGCAGCGGCCACGTCGTGGCCATCGCCCTGCTCTCGCTGGCAATCATGTGGGAGATGCCCAGACGCTTCCGGCCGATGGTTGTCGTCATCCCGTTTCTACTGGCACTGGCGTTGTTTTTCACGTCCACCAAAGTCCGTGAAAGACTGACGATGGTCGAAACGGAAGTCGCAGCCTATTCGACCAAGATGGAACCAACGACATCCTCGGGCATCCGGCTCGGCCTTTGGCGCAGGGCTGTCCAGATCATTGAGGAAAATCCCGTCTTTGGGGCCGGTATCGGTTCGTGGAGCACCGAATACAACCGCATTGAGCGCAGCGAGAACCCGGCCCACCAGGATATCGCTGGCAATGGCAATCCGCACCAGGAATATCTGTTGTGGGGCGTGCAGCTGGGAATCCCTGGTTTGCTCCTTTTTTGCGCCTTGCTGCTTGCAGTTCGGCGCGATTCGCTGAGGATGGAGCAGCCTTATGCGCGAGCGACGCAATCCGTGGTCCTTGCGCTTGCCGTTGCCAGCGCGTTCAATGCAAGCATTTACGATGCATTGATCGGAGACTTCTTTTGCGTGTTGACAGGCTTGATGCTGGCTGCCGGTTGGGTCGACCAATGGGATGCCGGGGCGCATCCACCAGCACTGGGCAGTGCATGACTATGCCCTTAATCCCCGCAAAAACGTTATCCCCAAGGAGAACACTCGGCCAACGGATCGCCCGGGTGTGGCCCTACTTCAACGCCTCCCGTTCGGGATGGGCGTGGGCCGTGGGTGCGACCATCGTGGCATCAGCGACCGAGCCGTTCGTGCCAGCCATGCTCAAACCCCTGCTTGACCGGGGCTTCAAGACGGACACCTTCGATCTATGGCTGGTGCCTCTGGCCTTGATGGTGCTGTTCACCATCCGGGGGCTCTCCGGGTTTGTGGCCCAGTTCGCACTCGCCAAGGTAACCAACGAGGGCCTGCTCAGGTTACGCAAAGCCATGTTCAGCAAACTCCTCACGGCCAGACTCAGCCTCTTTGCGGACCAGACCTCAAGCGCCATCGCCAACACGGTGGTGTACGAGGTGTTCAACGGCTCTTCCATGCTGATCAACGCCATCTTGAAGCTGGCCCGGGATGTCCTGACCCTGTTTGCCCTGATCGCCTACCTGCTCTACCTGAACTGGAAACTTTCGCTGATTGTTGCCCTGCTGTTTCCCGCCGTCGCGCTTGTCATTCAGGTGCTGTCTCGGCGCCTTTACCGGCTGACCAAAGAAAGCCAGACGGCCACTGACAACCTCGCCTATGTGGTGGAGGAAAACGTCCTGGCACATCGCGATGTTCGCCTGCACGGGGCGCAGATCAGTCAGGCCAGCCGCTTCGATTTGCTGAGTCATTCGCTTCGCCGCCTGTCGATGAAGTCGACCGCCGCCTACGCCGGCATGAGCGCCATCACCCAGGTGCTCTCGGCCATGGCTCTTTCGGCTGTGGTTTCCGTCGCACTCTTGCAAAGCGCGGAAAACACGACCACGGTAGGCGGCTTTGTCGCCTTCGTGACGGCGATGCTGCTGCTTATCGCGCCAGTCAAGAGCCTTTCGGATGCAACCACGCCAATTACGCGGGGGTTGGCGGCACTCGAACGCGGCCTGGACCTCCTTGACCTGACCGATGATGAATCCAATGGCACCTATACGAAGCAACGGGCGCTGGGCGACATTGAATTTTCAGACGTGAGCGTGGTCTATCAAGCTGAAGCCTTGCCGGCACTCGCCTCGTTCAGCCTGTCGATCAAGGCAGGAGAAACAGTCGCTCTCGTGGGCGCCTCGGGCTCGGGAAAGACGACACTCGCCAGCTTGCTGCCTCGTTTCGTCGACGTCAGCGCCGGTCACGTCTATCTCGACGGTCAGGAGCTTCGTAGCTGGGATCTTGCCAGCCTGCGATCACAGCTGGCATTTGTCAGCCAGCACGTGGTGATGCTCAACACCAGCATCGCCGAGAACGTGGCATTGGGAATGCCCGTCGACAGGGAGCGCGTGGCGCAATGCATGACCGCTGCCAATCTGTCAGCTTTTCTCCGGGAACTTCCCAAAGGAATAGACACGGTTCTTGGCCACAACGCCATGCAGCTGTCGGGTGGCCAGCGTCAACGCCTTGCCATCGCCCGCGCACTCTACAAAGACGCCCCCATTCTCGTGCTTGATGAGGCCACTTCGGCCCTGGATGCAGAATCGGAACTGGCTGTCCAGGAGGCCGTCAGGCGTCTGACGCGCGACCGTACTTCGCTTGTCATCGCACATCGCCTGTCGACGGTTCAACACGCAGACCGCATCATCGTCATGGACGCCGGCCGTATCGTTGAGACAGGCACACACACCCAGCTGGTGGCAAAGAACGGTGCTTACGCCAACCTCTACCGGTTGGGCTTCCAAAAAAGCTGACGTGCCGTCGCGCCGCAAGTAAGGCGCACCACGATTCAGCTCCAAACCAAGAGTTCTACAGATGCGCGTTTCAATCAGTGGTTTCACCTTTATACGCAACGGCGTCCAACTCGCGTTTCCCTTTGAAGCGTCTATTCGTTCGCTGCTCCCATTGGTCGATGAATTCGTGGTTGCTGTTGGTCACGGTTCCGACGACACACTGGCACGCGTTCGTGCCATCAATGATCCCAAAATAAGGATCATTGAAACCTTGTGGAACGAACGCATGGCCGACCGGGGGTTTGTCTATGCGCAGCAGAAAATGATTGCGCAATATTCCTGCACGGGCGATTGGGCTTTTTATCTGGAAGGCGATGAGGTGGTGCATGAGGGTGAACTCGCGGCTATCCGGGCCAGCGTCGAGCGTCATCACGCCAATCCTGCAGTCGAGGCGCTGGTTTTTGACTACCACCATTTCTATGGCTCGCCAGACTGGATTTCAATCAGTCCAGGCTGGTATCGCCGCGAATGCCGGCTGATACGAAACACCATCCGAAGCTATGCACCCGACGGTCAATACTGGCTCGTGACGACCGATCACAAGAAAGGCAGGAACCCTCGAGGCGCGCTGGCAGGCGCACACATCTACCACTATGGCTGGATACGCCGCAACGAGGAGATGCAGAAAAAAATGGATCAGGTCAGCAAGTACTGGGGAACCCCTGCCGCACAAATCACGTACAGCCGCTTTGACCGGCGTGCCTTGAAGCGCTTTGAGGGAACCCACCCGCTCGCGGTGCGGAAATGGCTTGCCGAGGAGGCCGAGCCGGTTCTCACAATCGACCCCGGCTACAAACCAACACCCAAAGAAAACAAGTACCACTTCATGCGGCAGATTGAAACCCTGACCGGCCTTGATTTCAGCCGGAAACACTTCAAGCTCGTTGCCTAGAGATCGGTCCCGTCGGTACGCCGGCGTCCAAGTGTTTCATGCACAGAAACATACAGGGCCTCCTGCTGTTCTGCCAGCGATTTCCATTCATAGTGCGACGCGAACGCGACAGCCCCGGCCTTCAGCGTTTCCTGCAGGGCGGGTGAACCGATCAGTTGCTCCAGCGTCTTTGCAAGAGCTTCCACATTCCGGGGATCCCTCAGGACCATCGCGTTGGCCCCGTCCGTCAGCAGGTCCGCTATTCCGCAGTAGGCAGAGCCACTGACTACGACAGGCAGACCATGCGACATGGCTTCGAGAGCCACCATGGCAAAGGTGTCCTCAAGCGTGGCATGCACGAGGCAGTCCGCTGCTTCATACGCCGGCGCCACATCCGGTAACGATCCGAGAAAGAACACCCGCGAATCAAGTTTCAACGACGCTGCCAGTGCCCGGAACGTTGGAATATGCGCAGGATTTCCGACTACCGCCAGCACGGCATCCGCCGATAGCAAGGCCAGGGCGCCCAGCACCGCTTGCAAACCTTTCTTTTTGTAGTCGTTCCCGACAAAAAGAAGACAGTAGCGATCACTGGGCAAGCCAAGCAGTGCCCTTGCCTGGTGTTTGCGCGACATCGATTCGGGCTGACGCGGCATCGTGATTCCGGGCGTGATGACCGAAATCATCGGGCTGCTCGCCGGATAGCCCGACTGCATGATCGCGCGCAGGCTTTCCGATGTCACCACGATTTTTCTGCCAGGACGCTCGGCGTAGCGCGCTCGCTCCAGTCCCAGATAAGTCAAAAGACGCGGACTGGCGCCGACCTTGATCCACCGGAGCACCCGCCGCCAGCCCGTACGTCCCTTGAACAGGTTGTACCTCACAGGCAGCACATGCACGGTCTGGACATCACCATGCCAGGTGTTCTCATGCGAATGCACCACGTCATACCCGCGCCGGGTGGCCCACCAGGTCGCAGTTGCAAACCAGAGCTGGTTCACCCAGCGTGGCTTGAGGAGTGGCGCTGATACGCGGTGGTAAAAAACACCGGGCCAGTGGTGGTCTATTTCCTGCGCAAAGACATGTATCTCATGGCGGCTCGCGAGTTGCTCGACAAGAGCTATCGAATACCGCTCCGCGCCGCCGCCGGTAGGGGAAAACGTCCGGTTCAGGACGGCGACTCGCAGCCGCGGCAGGGGTGAATTCATTTCCTTCGGCGATCTTCGTAGGCCGTAGCTATCTTCAGCCAGAAGACCGGCAGCGTCGTCGAACGGAGCACGGGCACCCGGGGCAATTGCAAAATATTTGTCTGCCCGTGGCAGCGACTGCGCTGCGTGGTAGTGGCTGTCACGAAGCCTGCCTCTGCAGCCATGACGGCATGCTTCACTTCGTAACGGCCATACGGAAAACAAAAATGCTCTACCGGCTTGCCCACAATGGCCTCCAGCGCGGATTTTCCGAGCGCCATGTCGGCCCGGCATGTCGCATCGTCGGTGTTGATCAAGTCGATGTGCTGATGGGTGTGCGAGCCGATCTCCTGCCCTCTGGCAACCCACTCGTGGACATCAGCCCCGGTCATCAAAGGCGCCTGCGCAATGCCCAGGTGCTTGTCCCAGACATTGGTCTGCCCCAGCAGTCCGCTTACCGCATAACAGGTTGAAGAGAATCCCGCTGCATTCAGAATCGGCAGGGCATGCACGACATTGTTTTGGTAACCATCATCAAAGGTGATTCCAACCACCTTGCCCTCGCGTTCCCCTGCCAGATACGGACCCAACCCGCTCATGGACAGGCCCGTATAGCCGAGCAATTTCAACCACTTCATCTGGCGGGCGAAAGCCTTTGGCGCAACGTAAAGGCTACGAAAAGCGCTTCCTTTCGGAGGAGCTTCGGCGATCTGGTGATACACCAGAATCGGAATGGGTTTGCGGTTGTGTGTGAGGTTCATCGGCATGGGTTTGCGGTCACCAGCAGCTCAGAGCAGGACAATGTCGTATTGTTCCTGCGCCATCGCCGCTTCAGCTTGTAGCGAAACAGGCTTCCCGATGAAGTCGCTCAGGCCGGCCAGATGCTGGCTCTCTTCGTCCAGAAAAAGCTCGATCACCTTGGGTGATGCCACCACGCGGAATTCACGCGGGTTGAACTGACGGGCCTCCCGCAAAATCTCCCTCAGGATGTCGTAGGTCACGCTCCGCGCCGTCTTGACCACACCCTTGCCGCTGCAGGCACTGCAAGGCTCGCAAAGCTGGTGGGCCAGCGATTCCCGGGTGCGTTTTCGGGTCATCTCGAGCAGGCCGAGCGCCGAAAAGCCGTTCACAGCCGTCTTGATGCGGTCACGCGCCAACTGCTTTTGAAACTCCGCCAGCACGGCATCGCGGTGGTTGTCTTTCACCATGTCGATGAAATCAACGATCACGATGCCGCCGAGGTTACGCAGACGAAGCTGTCGGGCGATGGCCTGGGAAGCTTCCAGGTTGGTCTTGAAGATGGTGTCGTCAAAATTGCGCGCGCCCACATAGCCGCCCGTATTGACGTCAACTGTCGTCAAGGCCTCCGTCTGGTCAATGATGAGGTAGCCGCCTGATTTGAGGTCAACGCGACGGCCCAGCGCCTTGGCGATTTCTTCGTCGATGTTGAACAAATCGAAAATCGGACGCTCACCGGTGTAAAGCTGGAGCTTGGGCAGCGTTGCCGGCATGAACTCGCCGACAAAAGTTTTTAGTTTTTCAAACTGCTCACGCGAATCGATACGAATGGACTGCGTACCCTCGACCACCATGTCGCGCATGACGCGCTGCAGCAGGTCCAGATCCTGATGCAACACCGACGCGGGCGGCAGGCGCGTCGAAGCGTCCTTGATCCGCGCCCAGGTTTTGCGCAGGTAAGCGATATCGTCCGACAGTTCTGCGTCGCTCGCTTCCTCAGCATTGGTTCGCAGGATGAAGCCGCCGCCCAGATCGGCATTGAGGGCCTGCAGACGCTGGCGCAGTTCCTCGCGTTGCCGCTGCGGAATCTTCTGCGACACGCCAATATGGTTGTCCTGCGGCAAAAACACCAGCAGCCGCCCCGCAATACTGATCTGGCCGGTCAGACGCGCACCCTTGGTACCCATCGGATCCTTGAGGACCTGCACCATCAGTGACTGCCCTTCGAATATCTGGCGCTCAATCGGCTGCACCGATGGTGCCACGGGGGCCGCTGCGGGCGAGCCGGATGCAGGTACATCACTGTCCGAATGACGACTATTGATGGTCGAGATGAGATCAGCCACGTGCAGGAAGGCTGCACGGTCCAGGCCAATGTCGATGAACGCCGATTGCATGCCAGGGAGCACGCGAACCACTTTACCCAGATAGACATTGCCCACCAGGCCGCGCTCAAGCGTGCGTTCAACCTGAAGCTCCTGCACGGCGCCCTGCTCCACCACCGCCACGCGCGATTCCTGAGGCGACCAGTTGATCAGAATATCTTGTTGCATGTTGATGGATGAGTGGTCGCTAGATTTTGTACCCGGCCGCGCGCAGCACGTGGGCGGTTTCCTGCAGCGGCAGGCCCATGATGCCACTGTAGCTGCCGTTGATCCTGCTGATATGCATCGCGAACCGGCCCTGGACGGCGTAGGCGCCAGCCTTGCCCATGGGCTCTCCGGTCGCCACATAGGCACGGATTTGCGGGCGCGTCATTGCGTCAAAGCTTACCCGCGAAACACTGATGGCTTCGAAGCGCCTGCCTCCCCGCTGGACCGCCACCGCCGTAAGCACCCGGTGGGTACTACCGGACAGGGCCTCCAGCATCCGCTCGGCATCCTGCCCATCGGCTGGCTTGCCGAAGACCGTGCGTCCCTGCGCTACGGTAGTGTCAGAGCAGAGCACCGGTGCGGCCGGCAAACGACGGCGCTTCAACCGCGCGACGGCGGCGTCGAGTTTGAGCGCGGTGACGCGTTTCACATAAACCAGCGGTGCCTCGCCGGTTTGCATGACTTCCAACGCTTCCGCGTCTTCCTCGGCATCGGGTAACAGCAGTTCATACGGCACGCCAAGCTGCTCTAGCAACTGCCGACGTCTGGGGCTTTGGGATGCGAGATAAACGAAATCAGGCATGCAGCCATCCCGGGCAGGAAGATGATGATGTGCCTGGGTACCCACCAACGCGGGCACCCGGATAAGGCCGTAGCGCCGGGCCGCCCCAAGCAAGGCCAGCCCCCTCGGGGGGCAGCGAAGTACACGAAGTGACGAGCGTGGGGGTCATTTCACTCGCGGTGGTACGGATGGTTAATGGTGATGCTCCAGGCGCGGTAGAGCTGCTCGATCAGCAGAACCCGCACCATCGCGTGCGGCAGGGTAAGGTCTGAAAGGCGAAGTCGCTCGTGAGCTGATCGCTTGAAGGTAGCGTCCAGGCCATCCGGGCCGCCAATCACGATAGCGACGTCATCGCCGGAGAGTTGCCACGCCTTGAGCCGCTCGGCAAGCGCGACGGTCGTCACCGATGTGCCACGTTCATCCAGGGCAACAATGCGGCAATTTTTACCGATGGCCGCTTCAATGCGGGTACGCTCTGCCGCCAGCAGCGTGTCAAGCGTCTTCGATGCCCGGGGTTCGGTCTTGACCGCCTTGATCTCGACTTTCAGCTCCGGCGGGAAACGCTTGGCATAGTCGTCGTAAGCCGTTTGAGCCCAGTCGGGCACCTTTTGGCCGACCGCGACAATCGTCAGCCTCATCGGCTCCGGGGAGCGGTTTTCCTGGCGGCGGGTTTGGCGGCAGACTTGGCAGCCACTTTGCGTGCTGCCGCTTTTTTGGCCACGGGCACTTCCACAACAGGCGTTCTGGCCGATTTCGGTGCAGCCTTTGCCGGCGTTTTCGCGGCGGAACGGGGAAGAGGTTTGGCCGTTGCCGTTTTAGCGGGCGCTTTGGCCGCTTTAGCCGCTTTGACAACCCTGGCGACAGGCTCTGCCACCGGGGCGGCCTCATTGCGTTTGGCGGTCCAGTCGCTGGTTTTGCCGAGCTTGCCGATGTAGCCGGGTTCGTGGTCCCGGACCGGTGCTTTCACGGCCGGTTTCGCACCTGCACGAGCGCGGGATTTGGCGGGCGACCTGGCACCCGCTTTCGCCGGGAGTGCCGTTTTGGACTCATCCTTCGGTGCGGCTTTGGCGGCCTTGACCAGCGGTGCCGGTGCGCCGAGCTTGAGCTTGACGGGTTTTTCGCCCCACAACTCTTCCAGGTGGTAGTACTGGCGAATCGTCGGCTGCATGATGTGCGCAACTGCGGCGCCGCAGTCCACGATGATCCATTCACCGTTTTCTTCGCCCTCGATACGCGGCTTGGCAAAGCCGGCATCGCGCACCGCGTCGCGTACGCTCGCCGCAAGTGCCTTGGTCTGCCGGTTGGAGCTTCCCGAAGCGACGATCACCCGCTCGAAAAGCGAGGTGATGTGCTCGGTGTCAAACACCTGAATGTCCTGTGCTTTCACATCCTCAAGCCCATCGATGATGGCGCGCTGCAATTTCTGCACGTCTTTTTTTTCAAGCGTGCTGGAGGTTTTGGCGGTAGGAAGGGTCATGCAGTGCTTTGGTTCGAGGTTTATTCGAAGTTTGTCAGATGGTCTTGTTCAAGGAACCGGGATTAACGGGCCCCGTAAAGCCGGTGAAGTGAAATATAACGCGCAACCGGTTCGGAAACCAGCCTGGCGAGATCCTCAGCGCTCGCGGCTCGGGAGGCGATCAACTGGCGAATCTGGGTGGCGCTGACGGGCAGCAGGGGCAGCTCAAGCACCGAAAATCGGCCGGCGAACCCCGGATAGGCATCAAATTGGCTTGCAGCCCTCGCAGAATGTGCGCGGCCAGCTATACAAATTATAGCAAGATCGAGGATGTCCTGCCACCGGTGCCATTGCTGGAAGGCGGCGAACTGGTCGTCACCCATGAAAAGGTAGAGCCTGGCCTGCGGATGCTCTTTCTGCAGAGCCTCCAGCGTGTCGATGGTGAAGGTGGGACCGGCGCGCTGCAGTTCACGTTCGTCAACCACCAACCGGGGAATATCCTGAAAAGCCAGCCGCGCCATTGCCAGGCGATGTTCCGGCGCACTCAGTGACCTGGCCTTGTGCCAGGCATAGCCGGTGGGAACAATGTGCAGGCGATCGAGTTCGAACTGCGCCACTGCCGCGCGCGCCAGAGCCGCATGCGCTTGATGCGGCGGATCGAACGCGCCGCCAAACAGACCGATACGTTGCTCTGCGCCGTTCTGCATGGCAGGCACAGCGGCCTCGTTCAAACCCATTCCCGCCGGACCAGAAACTCTTTATACAAACGATCTTCAGCCGAACCTGGCTCCACCGGGCGCTGATAAGACCAGCTCGCGAGCGGCGGCATGGACATCAGAATTGACTCGGTCCGGCCGCCCGACTGCAAACCAAAGTGCGTACCGCGGTCCCACACCAGATTGAACTCGACATAACGGCCCCGGCGATAGAGCTGGAAATTGCGCTCGCGCTCGCCGTAGGGGGTGTCTTTGCGCCTTTCCACGATGGGCAGGTAGGCCCGCAAAAAGGCATCGGCCACGCTCTGCATCATGGCAAAGCTCTGCGCCGGTCCCAGTTCCTGGAAATCATCAAAAAACACCCCGCCGATGCCGCGCGGCTCGCTGCGGTGTTTGAGGTAGAAGTAGTCGTCGCACCACTGCTTGAAGCGCGGGTATTTGTCGTCGCCAAA
>NCGI01000285.1 GCA_002256925.1 Polaromonas sp. 28-63-22 | reverse complement strand
GCGTCAGCGGCCAGGGTGTCATCGGCCAGCACCACACGTTTGGGAGGCTGCGCACCGCGCTCGGAACGCCAGCGCGCTGAACACGCCTTGTCGTCTTCCGTCCAGGTGATGACAGCGACCGCGGGAAGCAGCGATTCGGAACCAGGGGCAGGAGCGGGAGCGGACATGGGCAGCGGAAGGTTGGAGGGTGATAGCGCTCGGCGAGGCGGGAGCAAGGTGTAGCGAGTGTTTTAACAGATGCCTGCCTCACCATGCCTGCACCGTCTGCCGGCGCGGGCGAACAGCCTTTCCTACACCGCGCATCATTCCCAGACTACAGGGCCTGCAGGGCATGCGCGTTAAGGTGGTTGGCAACTTGTACGGAGACACCAATGCCACGATCCAACCCCGGCGGGATGCCGCTGCGCAACCATACCGAAGACCGCAAATCCATCGAGCAGCGGGCCCGCGATGCGGCGACTCCTTTCGTGCCGGAAAAAAAGGGCCGCTGGCCTTTTCCGGTCGAGCAGCCCGCTGAAGCCGACGCCACGCGTCAGCGCCAGCCACAGCGCTCGCAGGACTGAAACGCTAGGACTTTTTATCCAGCACGCGCTTTGCCATCGTGATGCATCAGAATGCCGCCACCGACCAGAAACATGGCGGCGGTGCCGAAAACGGAAAGTCCTTTCATCAGCCACGGTGCCGTGCGCAGGATTCCGCGCCCGAGGCTTCGCTGCAGGCTTGGCCAGCCGTTGCCGCCACGACGTTGACTCAGATAAAGCCCGCCGTCATCAATCTTCACGATGCCGGCCACCAGCCCGTAAACGCCAATCGTGATGGCCACGGCGACGGTGCCCAGCACGCTGAACTGCGTTACGAGCGGCTCGCCCTGCACGGTGCCCAACGTGATGGCGATGATCTCGGCCGACAGGATGAAGTCGGTCCGGATGGCGCCCTTGATCTTGCTTTTTTCCAGCGCCACCACGTCGGTGGAAGGGTCGGACAGTGTTTTCACCAGCGCCTCGTGGTCGGCTGCGCGCTGCTCTGCGCTGCGCAGAAAACGGTGCGCCAGTTTCTCGAAACCCTCAAAGCACAGGTAGGCGCCGCCCACCATCAAAAGCGGCGTGACTGCCCAGGGCGCCAGGGCGCTGATCGCCAGCGCCGCAGGCACCAGAATGGCCTTGTTGAGGAACGAACCCCGGGCCACCGCCCACACCACCGGCAATTCGCGGTCGGCCTTGACCCCCGAGACCTGCTGCGCGTTGAGCGCCAGATCGTCGCCCAGCACGCCTGCGGTTTTCTTGGCCGCCACCTTGGAAAGCAGGGCCACATCGTCCAGGATCGTGGCGATATCGTCGATCAATGCAAAGAAACTGCTGGCCATGAAAACTTTCTATGTTGCGGCCCGTGCCGTGATGAATAAAAAAAACAGGCCCGTACGGGTCGGCGCGCGTCACCGTCACCCGCCACTTCAGACCTACGTTTGGTTGCAAGAGATTTCCGGGATGCCTTCTTGCTACCGACACAATTTCGATCATCCGTCCACTGGTACAGTTCAAGCGAATCCCATGCCCGCCCATTCTTCCCGAAATCTCATGCGCCCATGGCTGGCCTTAAGCCTGTCGATCACGCTTGCCGCTTGCGGCGGCGGCGGTGGGGGGTCAGGCACGCCAGCGTCCACCCCCACCGCAGCGCTGCCCTCGCCTGCGCTCAGCGCCGACCCGGCTTCCGCACCTGCCACCGCCGCCATCGGCGCGGCGGGCGACATCAGTTGCGGGCTGAACGGCCCCGATGGCATTCAGGCCGAAGTGCTTCAGCGTATCAACGCGCTGCGTGCCGCTGGCGCAGTGTGCGGCACGGCCACTTACGCGCCGACGACAGCGCTGAGCTGGAACCCCAACCTGCTGCAATCGGCCAGAGGGCATTCTGCCGACATGGCTGCCAACAACTACTTCTCGCATACCGGTCTCGATGGCCGGTCACCGGCCCAGCGCGCGGTGGCGGCAGGCTACAGCTACAGCATCATTGGCGAGAACATTGCGGCGGGTCAAACCAGCGTTGAAAACGTGATGGCGGCCTGGGCCGGCAGCGAGAGCCACTGCAAGAACCTGATGAACCCGCTGTTTCGCGATATTGCCGTGGCCTGCGTGCGCAACGATGCCTCAACCTACCGTCTGTACTGGACCATGGAGCTTGCCAAACCGCTGTGACGGCGACGGTCGCCTTCGCAAGGCGGCCTGCACAGCCAGGCGGGCACGGCGCTGCACCCACGCGGCGTGAACCTGTGTTTCAGCGCGCTGTCAGCCGTCCCAGGATGAATCCGATGGCGAGAGCAACGCCGACCGCCTCCAGCGGCTTGTCCTGCACCCACGACTTTGAAAATTCCACGGCGCGCGAGGGCGCCTCGGTCACGAGCCGGGTCTGGTCGGAAAAGCGGTCGGCGACATGGTTGACGCGGCTGGCCAGCTTGTCCACCGTTTCGTGCGCCGCTGTGGACACACGGTCCACCGTGCTATGGGCAGGACGCGCCATTTTTTCAATGGTCGTGTGCAGCGCGGCACCCGCCGAATCGACGCTGCCACTCACGGGATTAGGTGCCGGATTGGCGTCCGGGTTGCTGCCTGCATAGCCTGATGTGTTGTCCATGATCACTCCTTTGTCGTTGGGTAAATAGCGTTATCCGACACGCCGCCAAAAGTTTCCTGCGCCTGGCCAGCAGTCCGCAGTAACCTGACCTGCACCAGCTTAGGGGGCGTCGCCCCATGACGCTGTACGCGGCGGGTCAGCAAGGTTGTAGGACAAAACAAGTTCCTGACGCGCCCCGGGGACCACAGGCTTTGAACCGTCGGTCGGAGGGTTTCGGCCATGCCGGCAGGGGGGCGTTTGCCCGCCATGGCCGTGCATGCCGGGGCGCGCGAAACCGGCTGGCCATCTGTCAGTACGCGCTGACAGCAACTCGGCGGTTTTTCTGAAGCGCCGGGAAGCCGGAAGGCATAGCCTCAACGCTCAAATCCAGGAGATTGCGATGGGTAAATCAGCTAAAACCGTGCGTGAAACCAGTGACATTGACAGCGGACACTGCCACGATGGTCCTTCCGTGGAAGAAACGGCTGACGATGAAGACGGGCTCGATCTGCCGGTCGATCCCGACGAAGGCATGCCGCTGATTCCGGACGACGAACGCGTCATCGATGTGCCGTCCTGAGTGCCAAAGCGCCTGACAAACCGCGCCGCGCAGGGTTCTAGTCGAGCGGACGCTTCAAACGTATTTCCTCGAGCCGGATATCGCCAAAAGCGACGGTTTTCAGCGACGTCATGTCGCGTTTGAAGCC
>NCGI01000284.1 GCA_002256925.1 Polaromonas sp. 28-63-22 | reverse complement strand
TACCTGCGGCTAGCGCTCACGCGCGAGTGGGGACCGCACAACATCATGGTGGGCGCATCGGGCATGCTGGCGCGGGTCTATGACGCCGGCACCGACACCGGCAACCCGGACAATCTGGGCCGTTTCAAAAACCGCGGCATCGACGCGCAATACCAGTACCTGCTCGATCCCCACACGGTGACGGCACAGTTTGCCTACATGCGGCAGGAACAGACCTACTCGGCAGCCACCATCGCCGGCGCCGCGCCGCCCTACTTTCTTGCCGACGGCGTCACCCCCGTCGATGCGGTCAATCCGTCGGACCGGACCCATATTTTCCGGGCCAAGCTGTCGTATGTGTATCAGGCCCGGTACGGCGGCAGCCTTTCTTTCTTCAACCGGACGGGTACCATCAACACGCTGAACCAGACCGCCGGCTTTGATGCCACGGGCCAGATCACATCGGCCAGCTCGACCCGTGTCACCGGCAACCTCTCGGGCAGCCCAGCCACGCGCGGCCTGACGTATGAAGCGTTCTGGATACCACAGCAAAACGTACGCATTGGGGCGCAATACACCGCCTACAACAAGTTCAACGGTGCCAGCAACAACTACGACGGATTCGGTCGCAACGCCAGGGATAACAACACGTTGTTTCTGTATGCGTGGCTGGCCTACTGACGGCTCTCTGCGTCGGCCCGGAAACCTCCCTCCTTGTCAAATGCACGCCTGCCAACCGGCCAACCACCTTCCGCGTACTGGAGATCCAGCATGAAACACCGCTACCTCGCCCCGGCACTGGCTCTGACCCTTACGCTGGGCCTTGCCGCCACCGGCTGCACAAACATTGAAAACTCCCGTGATCTGGGCGACCCCAAGGTGTCCGGGACGACGATTGCCAGGCAGGTGTGCGCACTTTGCCATGGCGTCGAAGGGCGCTCGACGAGTCCGAACTTTCCCAACCTCGCCGCGCAGCAGCCTGCCTACTTCATCGCGCAGATGAAGGGGTTCAGAAATCACAGCCGCGTGGATCCAGCCGGTTTCGAATACATGTGGGGTCTGAGCCGAAGCCTGACCGACGAGCAGATCAAGACCCTGGCCGACTACTATGCCGCGCAGACACCGGCATCGCCCGGTCAGGCTGGCGATCCGGCGCAGCAGGCACGGGGCAAGGTCATTTTTGAAAAGGGCCTGCCCGAGCAAAAAGTAGCGGCCTGCGTGGCCTGCCATGGGACACAGGCTCAAGGGTCAGCGCAGTTTCCGGCTCTTGCCCATCAACACGCTGACTACCTCGTCAAGCAGCTCAAGGTTTTTCAGAGAACCGACGAACGCCCCGACGGAAGCATCATGAAAACCGTCGCCCATGCGCTGACGCCCGGCAACATGGCAGACGTGGCGGCGTATCTTCAGGCGATGCCTGCGCCATAACGACCCGGGGAAGCGCCGTACAGGCGCTAAAACCAGAGCGTCAAACCCACTCCGACAACCGGCCCTCGACCAGCCGGAAGCGCCGGCCGCAGCGTGCCGCCAGCGATTCGTCATGCGTCACCATCACAAACGCCGTGCCGAAGTCCCGCGCCAGTTGCAGCATCAGCTCGAACACGCCGTCGGCCGTGTTGCGGTCCAGATTGCCAGTCGGCTCATCGGCCAGCACACAAGCCGGCTGGGTGACCAGTGCCCGCGCAATCGCCACGCGCTGGCGTTCACCGCCCGAAAGCTCCGAAGGCCGGTGGTGTATGCGGTCTTTCAAACCCACGCTCGCTAGCATTTTTGTAGCTACCTGCGCAGATTCTGCGGGGGCCATACGCCGAATCCATAGTGGCATGGCGACGTTGTCCAGCGCGCTGAACTCGGGCAGCAGGTGATGAAACTGGTACACAAAACCGAGGTGCTTGTTGCGCAAATCGCCCTGCTCCGCAGGCGACAGCGCCGACAGGGTTTTGCCCTTCAGCTCAACCTGCCCGGCCGTCGGCGCGTCCAGTCCACCCATCAGATGCAGCAGCGTGCTTTTGCCGGACCCCGAAGCGCCCACGATGGCCAGCGTTCCGCCCGCATGCACCTGCAGGTCAACGCCGTGCAGCACCGTCAGGTCGATGGGGCCTTCGTGGAAGCGCTTGGTGAGACCTTTGGCACTGAGGACGATCTCCCCGTTCAAGACGGGGCCGCGGGACGGGCTTGGCCGGACCGCAGGCGCGGCGGCCTCCATGGAGGGCGGCGAACCACCTGCAGTGGGAAGCGTGGGGGCCATATCACTCATAGCGCAGCGCCTCCGCAGGGTTCACGCGGCTGGCGCGCCAGCTGGGGTAGATGGTGGCCAGAAACGACAGCACCAGTGAAATGACGACGATGGGCATGATGTCTGAATATTGCGGATCACTAGGCATGCGGCTGATGAGGTAAATGTCTTTGGGTAAAAAGCTGGCGTTGAGCAAATGCTCCAGTGCGGGCACGATCACGTCGATGTTCAGGGCAACGCCCAGGCCCAGCAGCAAGCCCGACAGTGTGCCGATCACGCCGACCATCGCGCCCTGCACCATGAAAATGCCCATGATACTTTTCGGACTGGCGCCGAGCGTGCGCAGGATCGCAATGTCGGCGCGCTTGTCGGTCACGGTCATCACCAGCGTGCTCACGAGGTTGAAGGCCGCCACCGCCACGATCAGCGTCAGGATGATGAACATCATGCGTTTTTCGAGCTGCACGGCTGAAAACCAGGTCTTGTTCTGGCG
>NCGI01000283.1 GCA_002256925.1 Polaromonas sp. 28-63-22 | reverse complement strand
CCGGCCGAGCTGGGCAACTTCGAGCGAATGCGTGAGGCGGGTGCGAAACAGGTCGCCTTCGTGGTTCAGAAAGACCTGGGTTTTATAGACCAGCCGCCGGAAGGCGGTGGAATGCACGATCCGGTCGCGGTCGCGCTGAAAGTCAGAGCGGGTCGGAGCGGCGGCCTCGGGGTGGCGCCGGCCGCGCGACCGGTCAGGGTCGGCGGCGTAGGGTGTCAATGGCATGAATTAGTGATGAAATTGGCCTCTAGCCCAAACAATACCTGCGCGAGCAGCTATTAAATTCATAGCGACCGTATTGCGTCGCACAGACCTTCAAGCGCAGCACGCGTCGATCACTTGGCGCACCAGCCCATCGGGCGCGGTACGCAGCGCAGCCTTGCTGGGGCCATCGATCACGATGAAGCGTATTTCGCCCGCCTCGGCTTTTTTGTCGACGCGCATCAGATCGAGGTAGCGGCCGGCGTTGTCAGTGGCCGACAGCACGGGCGCCACCACCGGCAGGCCGGCGCGCTCGATGAGCGACTTCAGGCGCTCCACGAAGGCGGTGTCAATCAGCCCCAGCCGCTGTGACAGCTGCGCCGCCATCACCATGCCGCAGCCCACGCCCTCGCCGTGTAGCCAGGCACCATAACCCAGCCCCGATTCAATCGCGTGGCCGAAGGTGTGCCCGAAATTGAGAATGGCCCGCAAACCGGCTTCGCGTTCGTCCTGGCCCACCACGTCGGCCTTGATCTCGCAGCTGCGTTGGACCGCATGGGCCAGGGTGGCGGGATCACCGGCGCGCAGCTGATCGATATGCGCTTCGATCCATCCGAAAAATGCCATGTCGGCGATGGGGCCGTATTTGATGATTTCTGCCAGGCCGGCGCTCATCTCGCGCGCGGGCAGGGTTTTAAGCGCGTCAAGGTCACACACGACCAGTTGCGGCTGGTAAAAAGCCCCGATCATGTTCTTGCCCAGCGGGTGGTTGATGGCCGTTTTGCCGCCAACGGACGAATCCACCTGGGCCAGCAGCGTGGTGGGAACCTGCACAAACGGCACACCGCGCATGTAGCTCGCCGCAGCAAAGCCGGTCATGTCGCCGACAACACCGCCGCCCAGCGCGAACAGCACGGTTTTGCGATCGCAACCGTTTTGCAGCAAGGCGTCAAAAATCAATTGCAGCGTGGGCCAGTCTTTGTGGGCTTCGCCATCCGGCAGGGTCACCTGAAGGATTCGGGCAAATCGATGCTGCAGGGCCTGCGTCAACTGCTTTGCATAGAGCGGTGCGACGGTACTGTTCGACACGATCACAGCGGTCGTGGCTGCGGGAAGTTGCTGGTAGCTTGCCGGGTTTCCCAGCAGGCCGGCGCCAATGATGATCGGGTAACTGCGCTCGGCCAGATCAATGGACACCTGGGCCATGACGGCATACGGATTTGCTTGCATGCTTTGAAGTGTAGGGCGTTGCCCGGGGATGGGCTGGTCGGGCGATCCGGCTGCGGAGCGCAGGCGGTGTTTGTAGGAGTCGCTAAACGGGCAGTTCGCCGACCTGCCCGGTGTCGAACCTCTCGAGCTGCGAAACAATCTGGTTGACCAGCGCGGACACCGAGGGACGGCCGGTTTCGATCACGAGGTGCGCCGTTTCGCGGTACAAAGGGTCGCGCAGTTGGTACAGATCGTGGAGCTTTCCGAGTGGATCCGCCACCTGGAGCAGCGGCCGGTTCCGGTCGTGCCTGAGGCGACGAAAGACTTCATCGGGCGGCGAGTGCAGGTACACCACGATCGTGCGTTCGTGAAGATGCTTGCGATTGCCCGGCAACAGCACGGCACCACCGCCGGTTGAAATGACGCAGGCCTGCGCGTTGCCGGTCAGTTCATCGAGGATGCTTTGTTCCAGGTCGCGAAACGATGCTTCGCCTTCCCGCTCGAAAAACTCGCGGATCGAGCAACCGATGCGTTGCTCGACCACCTGGTCCGAATCAATGAAGGGAAGGTTCAGGCGCCTGGCCAGCTGGCGGCCGACCGTGGACTTGCCCGAACCGGGCAGGCCCACGCAGGCGATCTTCGAAAGCTTTTCGTTCACGGCAATCAGAAGGGCTGCGCGAACAGCCGGTCGAGTTGGGGCGGCTGCCGGATACACCGGCGAGTGGGCCATCCAAGGTGCCACGCCCCTGGATTGCAACCCGCCGCCGAGCGCGCGCCAGCCGAAAGGCCCGAGTTTAGCGAAGCGGTGTGCCGTTGGTCAGCATCTTGGGCGTGATGAACACCAGCAGCTCGGATTTATTGGCTGTCCTGGTTCGGGTCTTAAACAGATTGCCGACCACAGGAATGTCTCCGAGCAAGGGAACCTTGGTTTCGTCCTCACGGTCATTTTGTTCAAAGATGCCGCCAATCACCACCGTGCCGCCGTTCTCGACCAGAACCTGCGTCTGGATGTGCTTGGTGTCGATGGCGAAGCCGTTGCTCGTTGCCCGCCCAACGCTGTCTTTGTTGACGTCAACGCTCAAAATGATGTTGCCCTCGGGGGTTATTTGCGGCGTGACTTCAAGCTTCAAATTGGCTTGACCTGGTCGGCGGTGACGATACGCGGACTGGAGACAATCTTGCCCTTGCCGTCGGCTTCAGCGGCGGAAATTTCAAGGTTCAACAGTCTCGTCACAGAGGAATTGAACAGGGACACGGCGAAGGTGGACGCCGGATAGCCGTTCTGCCCGACACCCGGCAACTGGACAAAATCGCCCGCCGTAGTACCCGCGGCGCCGGTGACATAGCTGCTTCCGAAGGACGTATTGCGACCGCCGTTCAGCGAAAACGGCTGGCCGCCCAGCCTGACACCGAGCGATTTTCCGAAGGTATCGGTGGCCTCGACAATGCGCGCCTCGATGAGCACCTGGCGCACCGGAATATCGAGCTTGGCAATCAGCGCCTGCACCTGTTCCAGCGTAGAAGGCACATCCGTCACGAAGAGCTGGTTGGTCCGCGCCTCAGAGATGACGCTGCCGCGTGCAGACAATATTTTGGTAGCACCCACGCGGCCGAGCCCAGTCAGGCTGGCGGCGATGTCGGCGGCCTTGGCGTAGTTCAGTTTGAAATCCTGGGTACGAAGCACTTCCAGACTCTGGATCGCGCTCCTGGACTCAAGATCCTGCTTTTCCTTGGCAGCCAGTTCGTCTTTGGGTGCGATCAACAGCACATTGCCGGACTTGCGCATACCCAGTCCCTTGGCCTGAAGAATGATGTCAAGTGCCTGGTCCCAAGGCACGTCTTTCAGGCGCAGCGTGACCGCCCCGGTCACCGTGTCAGATGTCACGATATTGAAATTGGTGAAGTCGGCAATGACTTGCAGCAGCGAACGGATCTCGATGTTCTGGAAATTCAGCGACAGCTTTTCGCCCGCATAGCCGGGGCCCTGGGTCAGCTTGTTAGGCTCGATTTTCTGCTGCCGCACTTCGAGCACAAACTGGTTGTCGCTCTGGTAGGCGCTGTGCTCCCACAGACCCTTGGGTTCCACCACCATCCGGACCTTGTCGCCGGTCTGGAAAGTAGTCACGGTTTGCACGGGCGTGCCGAAATCGGCGACGTCAAGGCGGCGACGCAGGCCCTCGGGCAAGGCCGTCTTCAGAAATTCGACCACCAGCGTTTGACCCTGCTGCCGAATATCGACACCTACCTGGTTGTTGGCCAGGTCCACCACGATACGGCCGGCGCTGTCGGTGCCCCGGCGGAAGTCGATATCCTTCAACGGAAGGATGTCGCGATTCCGGCTTTCTGCAAATACGGCCGGTGCTGCCGACACAGGCCCCGCCACGGCCGCCTGCTGCAGCGTGATTAACAATGACTTGCCCTGGATTTCCGCCTTGTAGGCTGCTGCCGCCTTCAGGTTCAGGACCACGCGGGTTCGTTCACCCGCTTCGATCACATTGGCAGAACGCAGATTGCCCAGATTGAGGTCGACTGCCGTGCGGCCCATCGCATTGCCCACGCCCGGAAAATCGAGCGCGATACGTGCCGGTGTCTGTATGCTGAAACCCGCGGGGAGTGCCGCCAGCGGTTCCGCCAGGTCAATCCGGATCACCTCTGCGCCGTTCTGGACCGAGCCGGTCACCGACTGGATGGCGTTTTGTGCATGC
>NCGI01000032.1 GCA_002256925.1 Polaromonas sp. 28-63-22 | reverse complement strand
ACCTCCACGGCGGCCGTCTGCATGCGAAGCTGCGGGTTGTGGATCCCGGCCTCGGACAGCCAGAGCGCCAGCGCCTGGACGGTTGCGGGCGGTGCACCTGGGGCCGGGACCATCAGCGGCATGGCTTCGGGCGGCAGGCCGGTGGCGTCGGTGAAGTCGGCCTGCTTGAGCTGCAGATCGGTTTCGAGCGCGAGCCTTTGGGCCGCAATAGCCCCGGAACGTGCTGCGGCCTCATGCGTGTCGGTCACCGGCGCATCGCCCAGCCGGAAGCGGTCCTGCGTTTCTGCCAGGGCCTGGTCCACGGCAGTCTGCTGCCGACGCAGCACGCGCAGCGAATCGCTGGCCAGCACGACGTCGAAATAGCGCTGTGCCGTGTTGAGCATCAGGGCCTGCCGCGCTTCCTGCCATTCGAGTTCGGCCACGTCGGCGGACAGCTCAAGCTGCCGGCCCTGGGCGTCGCGCTCGCGGCTGAACAGGGGCAGACTTGCCGAAATGGCCCAGCGCCCCAGCGTGCCGCGGTTGACCGAGGTGTTGAACGCCACGCCATCGGAGGTTCCAAACCCTGGCGCCGAGAACTGCGCGCCGGTGGCGCTCGTGTCGCTGCCGGCGACACCGGCCGTACCTGTCAGCATCACGGTCGGCCGCCACAGCGAACCCGCCTGGCTACGCTTGGCCGCACCAGCCTGTTGGGCGGCGCGAGCCATGGCGTAATCCAGGTCATGCTGCTCGGCGGCGCGCCACGCGCCCACCAGGTCGGTGGCCTGTGCGGGCAAGGCCGCCGCCATCAACCACACCGAGGTCAGTGCGGCCGTGGACCAGCGTGCGCAGGGCCTCATGCGGCTTCCTTCGGGCATGGCGCCGCTCCTTCAGGCGCCCCGGCGCGCGCCGAGTTTGCGCATGATGATTTCCATCAGGCACCAGTTGGTCAGCGCGCTTTGCAGCAGGTTGGCGCCGACGAAAGCCGTGACGGCCAGCCACCACGGGCTGAGAAAGACCGGGCTGCCGGGGATGCCGAGCGCCAGCGATAACAGGATCAGGCTGCCGGCGACGAGACGAACAAGTTGCCAGGATGTCATGGGTTAGCTCCTTGGTGGGGTGATGGGGGAAGGACGGCAGGCCCGGTTGCCGTGAGCGAACCGAGACGGTTTCGGTAAGCCACGAAGTACAGCAGCGGAATCACCACCAGCGTCAGCACTGTGGACACCAGAATGCCGAAGATCAGCGAAATCGCCAGGCCGTTGAAGATCGGGTCGTCAAGAATGAAAAACGCACCGAACATGGCCGCCAGGCCGGTCAGCATGATGGGCTGGGCGCGCGTGATGGCGGAGTGCACCACCGCCTGCTTGAACGGCACACCACTTCGAACCTGCAGGTTGATGAAGTCCACCAGCAAGATGGAGTTGCGCACGATGATGCCGGCCAGCGCGATCATGCCGATCATGCTGGTGGCGGTGTACTGCGCCCCCATCAGCGCGTGGCCCGGCATCACGCCGATGATGGTCAGCGGGATCGGTGCCATGATGATCAGCGGCGTCAGGTAGGAGCTGAACTGCGCCACCACGAGCAGGTAAATCAGGACCAGGCCGACGGCATAGGCCGCGCCCATGTCGCGGAAGGTTTCGTAGGTAATTTGCCATTCACCGTCCCACTTGACGGCGTAGTCACGGTAGGGGTCGGTAGGCTGGCGAATGAAATACTCGCTGACCTTGCCGCCGCCTGGCGTTTTGATGCCGGCCAGTGCGCTGCGCATGCCGAACAGGCCGTACAGCGGGCTGTCCACGTGGCCGGCCATGTCGGCCACGACGTAGTTCACCGGCAGCAGGTCCTTGTGATAGACCGGTTGCTCGCGCAGGGTGTCGCTGCGTGTCACCAGTTCGCTGATCGGCACCAGCTTGCCGGCGGCCGAGCGCACCGCCAGCTGCAGCAGTGCCTCTAGGTCGCCTTGCATGTCGGCCGGCAATTGAAGCGTGGCGGCCGCCGGGTACTTGGCGCCGTCGTGCAGGTAACTGGTGGCTTCACCGCCCAGGCCGGCGCGCAGGGTGCTGACGATGTCTTGCTGCGACACGCCCAGTATCGCGGCCTTGCGGCGATCCACCAGCAGCAGCGTCCTGGGCGCGTCGGCGATGCTGCTGTCATCGACATCCACCACGCCGGCTTGACGGCTGAACATGGCCCGCACGGCCTTGGCAACTTCCTGGCGCCCTGCGGCTTCCGGCCCATAGACTTCTGCAACCAGCGGCGCCAGCACTGGCGGACCCGGCGGTACCTCGACCACCTTGACGTTGGCACCCAGACGCTGGCCGATCTGTTGCAGCGCCGGGCGCACGCGCATCGCGATGGCGTGGCTCTGGTCGCTGCGCTGGCTCTTGTCAACCAGATTGACCTGCAAATCGCCGACCGCGCCGCCGCTGCGCAGGTAGTACTGGCGCACCAGGCCGTTGAAGTTGATCGGCGCGGCGGTGCCTGCATAGGCCTGGTAATCGGTGACTTCGGGCACGGTCGCCAGGTAGGCGCCCAGTTCGCGCAGCACGGCTGCGGTCCGCTCGACCGGCGTGCCCACCGGCATATCGACGATCACCTGGAACTCCGACTTGTTGTCGAACGGCAGCATCTTCAGCACGACCAGGCCCAGCGCCGGCAGCGCCAGCGACACCGCGATCAGCGCCGCCACACCCAGGCCCAGCCAGCGGCGGTTGCGGGCACCCTTGGCGTCGTCGAGCAGCGGCCGGAAGATGCGCTCGAACAGCGGCGCAATCCGGGCTGACAGCCCGCGCGGGTGGGTCGCGTGGCCTTCATGGCCGCCCGGCCCGCCGGGCACGGCTTTCAACCACAGCCGCGCCAGCCAGGGCGTGACGGTGAACGCGATGGCCAGCGATATCAGCATGCCCATGCTGGCGTTGATCGGAATCGGGCTCATGTACGGACCCATCAGCCCGGACACGAAAGCCATGGGGAGCAGCGCGGCAATGACGGTCAGCGTCGCCAGGATGGTGGGCCCGCCGACCTCGTCGACCGCACCGGGGATCAGCTCGGTCAGCGTCTTGTCGGGAAACAGCTGCTGATGACGGTGGATGTTTTCAACCACCACGATGGCATCGTCAACCAGAATCCCGATCGAAAAGATCAGCGCGAACAGGGACACCCGATTGAGCGTGAAGCCCCAGGCCCACGAGGCAAACAGCGTGGCGGCCAGCGTCAGCACCACGGCCGAGCCGACGATGGCGGCCTCGCGGCGACCGAGCGCAATGAACACCAGCGCCACGACCGAGACGGTCGCGAACAGCAGCTTTTCGATCAGCTTGATGGCCTTGTCGTTGGCGGTGGCGCCGTAGTTGCGCGTCTCGGCTACCTGCACATCGGCCGGGATCACGGTGTTTTTCAGACTCTCGACGCGCCGCATGATGGCGTTGGCAACGTCAATCGCGTTCGTGCCCGGCTTCTTGGTCACGGCGAGGGTCACGGCAGGAAACTCGGCGGCGTCCTTGCCGGCCCGCCCATACCAGACGTAGCGGGCGGGTGGCGGCGGGCCGTCGCGTACCGTGGCCACGTCCTGCAGGAATACCGGCTTGCCATCGCGTACGCCGACGACCAGGTCGGCGACCTCGCGGGCGTTTTTCAGGAACGGCCCGGATTCGATCGCGACCGCTCGGTTGGCCTTCAGCAACTCACCGAGCGGCGAACCGAGATTGGCCGAAAGCAGCGTGCCGCGCAGGTCAGCCACGGTGATGTTCGAGCCCGCCATGCGCGCCGGATCCAGTTCGACCAGCACGGCCCGCCCCGGCCCGCCGATGGTCGTGATCTCGCGCGTGCCGGGCACACGCTTCAGGTCGGCCTCAATGCTGTGCGCGACACGCTCCAGGTCATAGGCGCCGACGTCCGGTTGCTCGCTGAACAGCGTCAGCGTGACGATGGGCACGTCGTCGATCCCCTTGGGCTTGATGATGGGCGCGAGCACGCCCAGACCCCGTGGCAGCCAGTCGGCGTTGGAATAGACCGCGTCGTAGAGCCGCACCAGCGCCTCGGTACGCTGCAGGCCCACCTTGAACTGAACGGTCATCACGGCCAGGCCGGGGCTGGACAGCGAAGTCACGTGCTCGACCCCCGCTATCTGCGCCAGCACCTGCTCGGCCGGTGTGGCGACCATCTGTTCGACATCGCGCACGGCCGCGCCCGGGAACGGGATCATCACGTTGGCCATCGTCACGTTGATCTGCGGCTCTTCCTCGCGCGGCGTCACCAGCACGGCAAAGCCGCCGAGCAGCAAGGCCATCAGCGCCAGCAGCGGCGTGATCTGTGCCGACTGGAAGAAGCTGGCAATGCGGCCTGAGATGCCCAGGGGGGTGGTCATGGTCGGGCCGTGCCGGGGATCAGCGGATGCGGGCTGCCGCTTGCGGATCAAGCGCGACGCGCTCGCCGGCCGAGAGGCCGCTGAGAATTTCGACGCGGTCGTTCCGCGCGGGCCCCAGGCGCACCTGACGCAGCACGGGGCGCCCGTCGGTAGCCACGACGTACACGGCAGTCAACTCGGCGCGCCTGACCACCGCGCGGGCCGGGACATCAAGGTGTACGGGACCGTCCGCAGCCATGGGCAGCCAGGCGCGCGCGAACATGCCCGGGGACAGCTGCGGCGCCGAGGAGGCAGCAGCGCCTGCGACCGGGGGCGGCAGGTCCAGCCGCAACTGCACGGTGTGGGTGCCAGGATCGGCGGTGGGCAGCACGGTCGCGCGCGAAGGCGTGACCCACGCGCGGCCGGCGGGCAGGCCCGGAAGCTGGACCTTGATCGCGGCGTTCCCCGCCAGGCCGCCAGCCGCCGATTGCGGCACCGCGACCGTGACGCGCAGGGCAGCGGGGTCGTACAGCGTCAGCAAAGTCCGCCCGGGCATGGCCATGTCGCCCAGTGCGACCGGCACGTCAGACACGATGCCTGCGTACGGCGCCTTGACGGTGTACAAGCCCGACTGGGTGCGGGTGGCGCCGGCCTGCGCCAATTGCGCCGCCACCTGGGCCCGGGTCGATTTGAACTGCGCTTCGGCACGCTCGAAGGCGGCCTGGCTGATGTAACTCTTCTGGAGCATCTGCTTCTGGCGTTCGAAATCCTTTGTCGCCAACTCGAGTGATGCACGGGCCGCCTGCACCTGTGCGTCACTGGCGGCGGTGTTCTGGTTGGCCGCCTGCGCATCGATGCGCGCCAGCACCTGGCCGGCCTTGACCGCGTCGCCCACCTTCACGTCAAAGGCGACCAACGCACCGGCCACCTGCGCGGCCAGGGCCGTCTGGCGGACGGCCTCGACGACACCATCAAAGCTCGTGGCTTGCCCGCTGCGGCTTGCCCGCACCTCCGCTGTTTCGAGCGCTGCCTGCGCTACCTGTGTTGGGGCCGGGGCACCGGCTGCGCCCGCCACCGGCCCCTGCAGCAGACCCGCCAGCAAGGCGGCAACCCGGATGGCGTCTTTCAACATGCATGGTCTTTCAGTCGTTCCCAGCCTGGACGTCCGCGCATGGCGATGCGCCTACCCTTGCACGCGGAAATTGATCATCATCCCGGCGTCTTCATGTTCGAGGTTGTGGCAATGAAAAAGGTAGATCTGGTCGCCCGGGTAGTCGTGGCTGAAGTCCAGCGCAATGCGTACGGTTTCGCCTGGCCAGACCAGCACGGTGTCTTTCCAGCCGAGGTCGCTCACCATGCGGCCTTTGCCGAAGCGCGTCATGCCTGCATGGTCGGATGGGCTGTTCAGGCGCTCAAGCACCTGGAATGAAAAGCCGTGGATGTGCATCGGGTGCGGCATGCCCATCCCCTGGTTGCTGATGCTCCAGACTTCCACCGAACTGCGCTTGACGTCGAAGGCGATCTCGTCCATGCGAAAACTGCGGCCATTGATGAGAAAGCGCATTTGCTGCATCGACAGCTCGATCTTGCGCTGCGCCGCGCCGGAGGTAGCAATCGGCTTGATCGTTGACAGCGTCGCCGGCAGGCTGGCCACCACGCGCTCGCCGGCCACCACCGGCAGCTTCAGGATGTTGAACGCCGCGCCGAGCGGCAACCGTGACGAGCTCATGCCGGCCATCATCCGGCCCATGCCACCCATACCGCCCATGCCAGCGCCGCCTTCGTTTTCCATCGGCTCAAACGCCAGACTTTTCAGAAAAACATCGGTGCCGGGCTGCACCTGGCCGGCATCGAAAAGCACGTCGAGGCGCTCGCCGGGTGCCAGAAAGGCTTCGGTGGCGGCTTCGGGCCGTTCCAGCAAACCGCCGTCGTTGCCGATGACCGTAAAGCCAAGCCGTGTGCTGCCCGTGACGAAGGCCAGCCGGTAGATGCGTGCGTTCGACCCGTTGAGCAGCCGCAGGCGGTAGGTGCGCGGCGTCATGGTCTGGACGGCATTGGGCGTGAGGTTGGTCAGCACGATGTCGCCCAGCCAGCCCATCATGGTGTCGGGCATGGACGGCGCATACACCAGTTTGCCTTGTCCATCGAAGCGCTTGTCCTGGATGACCACCGGCAGGTCGGTGACGCCAAGCTGCAGGTCAAGCGCTTTGCTGATCTTGCGCTGGTCGTCGTCCTCAATGAGAAAGAAGCTCGCCAGCCCGTTGTAGGCCTGCTTGGCTGTCAACTCGTGGGCGTGCGTGTGGTACCAGTAGGTGCCGCCGCGGTTGCTCACCGTGAAGTCGTAGTTGAAGCGTTTGCCGGGGGCGATCGTGTCACGGGGATGACCGTCCATGTCAGCGGGCGTGTGCAGGCCGTGCCAGTGGATGATGGTGGGCTCGGGCAGCGCGTTGTCCAGAACGGCCGTGAAGCGCGCGCCGCTTTCAATGCGCAGGATCGGGTTCTGATAGGCCTTGCCTGCGTAGTCCGTCTGGTACAGCAGAAAAGGCGATTCGCGTGGAGGCAGCAGGGCAAAGCTGCCGGCGCCGGCCTTGATGGTGATCGGTGCGGTGACATCCAGCACACCCAGAGGCCCGCCAGCGCCAGGCATGAAGAGTTTCTGCTGAAAATTTGCCGGATCGACGGGGTCGAGCGGATAGTTTGTGAAGGGTGCTCCGGCCTGCGCGCCGGCGCGGCGCGGCCCGTACGCGACCCACGCGGCACCGCCCGCACCGGCCAGGGCGGCTACACCCGCCCATTGAAGCAGCTGTCGTCGTTCCAGCATGGGATTTCCTTTTCAGTGTGCGAGGCGCAGTGCTTCGGCGAGTGGAAGGAATCGAAAGTGCGTCATGAAAAAGCTCCTGCGGATTGGCAACAAGGCGGATGGGTGGCGGTGCGCGTGCGACGAGCGCCCCGGCGTTCCGGCCCCTGCGTTCGGTCAATTTCACTGTAGTGACTTGCGCCGAAACGACCTTGATGTGGATCAACAGGAAGGGTGGCGAGCTTGCCGGGCTGGCAGGCCAGCAGGCAGGCTGCGGCGCCAAGGGGTGTGAAGGATCAGGCCACCTGACAGGGGCTGATCACCGCGACCACGCGCGGGAGCACCACGAACGCCACCACCACTCCGCCGTGGGCGCCCATTGAGCCACCGCTGGCCTGACGCGCAATGCTTTCATGCAGCTTCCCAGGGAGATCGCGCCACGATGGCCGCTCGACGACATCAGGACCTGATGGGCGTCACGCAGCGTGCAGTGCGCGCGAACGGATGCGGCGCCGACCTGGTGCGCTCGCGCTGTTGGGCCAGGCGCGTTTCAAGCCTGTTTCAGGCATCAAAACCCGCGCAAGCCCAATAAATACCTGCGCCAGCAGCTATTAATTCGATAGCGTCGGGTAGTCCGTGTAGCCTTTCGCGCCACCGCCGTAGAACGTCGCCTTGTCGGGTTTGTTCAGCGGCGCACCGGTGCGCAGTCGCGCGGGCAGGTCGGGGTTGGCCAGGAAGGGCACGCCGAACGCCACCAGGTCGTCGCCTTCGGCCACGGCGGTTTCAGCCAGCGGCTTGTCGTAGCCGTTGTTGACCATCCATGCGCCCTTGCCGCCGGCTTCGCGGTAGGCGGCCTTCAGTGCGTCGTAGTTGAACGGCCGGTCGGGCAGTTCGCGTGGGCCGCCGGTGGCGCCCTCGATGATGTGGATGTAGGCTAGGTTCAGCGTGGCGAGCTGGCGCACCACATGGTCGAACAGCGGCTGCGGGTCGGCGTCAAACGCATCGTTGGCGGGCGTGACCGGCGACAGGCGAATGCCGGTGCGGCCACCGCCGACGGCGCCGGTGACGGCGCGGGTCACTTCGAGCAGCAGGCGGGCGCGGTTGTCGATGCTGCCGCCATAGTCGTCGGTGCGCTGGTTGGAGCCGCTTTTCAGGAACTGGTCGAGCAGGTAGCCGTTGGCCGCGTGGATCTCGACGCCGTCGAAGCCGGCGGTTTGCACGGCGTTGCGGGCAGCGGTTTCGTAACTGTGCACCAGGGCAGGCAGTTCTTCGGCCTTCAGCGCGCGCGGCGGCGATGTTTCGACCATTTCGGGCTTGCCGTCACGGATCAGCACGGTCTTGCTTTTGGCGGTGATGGCCGAAGGCGCCACGGGCGCGCCGCCTTGCGGCTGCAGCGAGGCGTGCGAGATGCGGCCGACATGCCACAGCTGCACGACGATCTTGCCGCCGGCGTGGTGCACGGCGTCGGTGACGTGCTTCCAGGCGTCGAGTTGCTCGGTGCCATACAGGCCGGGCACGTCGGCGTAGCCCTGGGCCTGGTGGCTGATGGCGGTGGCTTCGGTGATCAGCAGGCCGGCGCTGGCGCGCTGTGCGTAGTAGGTGGCCGCGTGCGGGCCGGGGATGGCGCCGGGCGAGCGGTTGCGCGTGAGCGGTGCCAGCACGATGCGGTTGGCAAGTTGCAGGTCGCCGGCCTGGACCGGATCAAAAAGACTGGGGGTGCGGGAAGAAGTCATGAATGTTGGCGTGCGCGTGGTGCGCGCTGTGAAAGGAAACAAGGCCCAAGTGTGGGCCGAACTGAAATGGCGCGTGGTGTGCGGGGCTGCTGCTTTCGTGATAGGGACGCACCGACCGGGCCGCGCCCAGGCTGCTGCCCCGTGGCGCCCCGGGGCGTGCCGGCGTTTACTTCAACAGCCCTTCGGCCTTCATCGCCGCCTGCACCGCCGGACGGCCAGCCATGCGGGCACGGAACGCGGCCAGGTGGCCGAAGCCGGCAAGGTCAACTTTCACCAGCGCAGCCCAGTTGGTGACATTGAAGACATAGGGGTCGGCCACCGTGAAACGGTCGCCCATCAGGTATGGCTTGCCGGCGAGTTGCTGGTCCAGCCATTTCAGCCGCGACATCAGGGTGTCCACGACGAGAACCTTGTAGTCGGCCGGTGTGGCGGCATTGAACAGCGGCGCGAAACCCTTGTGCAGTTCGGTGCTGGTGAAGTTCAGCCAGCCCTGCAGCTGCGCCCGGGCCACGCTACCGCAGGGCGGTGCGAGCATCTTGTCGGGCACCAGGTCGGCAATGTATTGCACGATGGCGGGGCCTTCGGTCAGGCGCGTGCCGTCGTCGAGTTCGAGCAGCGGCACGTAGCCGAGCGGGTTGATGGCGTGGTAGTCGCTGCCGTCGGGCAGCTTGTGCGTGCGGATCGGCGCCTTGATGGCTTCAAAGGGCAGGCCGGCTTCGAGCAGGCAGATGTGCGGCGACAGTGAGCAGGCACCGGGGGAATAGTAAAGTTTCATGGGAATGTGGTGGGGTTCAGCAAGGAAGGCGGGCTCCATCCTAGCGGCAAGACTGTTCGCTTGCATCGCGGGTGCCACTGAAGGCCCCGAATTCATGCCAAATAGGGCTGCAGCCCAATCAATACCTGCGCCAGACGCTATTGAAAACGTAGCGCCTTCAGCACGGCAGCAGGTCGGCTTTGTCCTACAGGGGCTTGGGCGGGCTGCCGATTATTCGCACACGCATCTTTTTGTACGCTTGTCTCGTGGTGGATGGAGAAGGCGCGGGCCGGTTTGATGCGGTCCGTGGCCGGCCCGACACCTCTTCCCGCATGCTGCGCGGTGTTGTTGGCTTTTTGTTCTGCGGCTGTCCGCCCGGCAAGGCTGGCCGAAGTCGCCCACGCGGAGAAACCCGATGCTCAAGTACGCAATTATTTTTGCCCTGATTTCCCTGGTGGCTGGTGCCCTGGGTTTCGGCGGCGTGGCGGCCGGGTCGGCCGGCATCGCCAAGATTCTTTTTGGCCTGTTTTTGATTCTGGCGGTGGTCTTCATCGTCCTGGCGGCCCTGGGTGTGGGCGCGGTCAAGAAAGTGATGAAGTAGATGGCCCTTCCCCGCACGCCTGCCGTGCCGCCGCCTGGCGCTGCAGTGCTGCCGACCCGTGGCCTGGTGGCGCGCCTGGGCCGCCGGCTGCTTGATGTGCGAGGCGTCATGGGGCTGCCGGCTTCGGCGCGGCAGATGTCGCACCGTGTGCAGGCCAGCATTGCCGAATCCTTGCTGGTGGCGCGTCTTCGGGCGCGGTCGCAGCGTACGTCTTCGCCCGATGTGCTGGCGCGCGGCGTGCAGGTGGTTCAGGTCACCTGCGACAACTGGTTCCCGACGGCCAGCCCGGCGCCAGCGGCTTCCCGAACCTACCGCACGCTGATCTAGGGCCTGTTCACACTAAAACGGGAGTGCGAAAGATGAATGCCGGGATGCAGTGCAAGGCGCGGGGAGCGCCGTGTAGCTCCGCTACACAAGCGAGTCGCAACGCCGCAATGCGCCCGGCATTCATCTTTCCCTTCGGGTTGGCCTGCCTGCCGGCGTCTGCTTTGGCGGGCAGCTTGCAGATAGCTGTGCTATCTGACTACGCCGCCCTTCGCGCATCCATCCGGCAGGCAGGCCAACGCATCTCCCGTTTTAGTGTGAACAGGCCCTAGCGTGTCCTGCCGCACTTCATGCACACCACCCTGATCGACCTCTTGCTGGACTACGACGTTGTCCATCCGGCACACTTTCTTTTCAACATCGAGTCCGCCTTTCATGACGGCCACCGCGTGGTCGAGGAGCGCCTGACGATCACGCCGAGCATGAAGGTGCGCACGTTTTGCGACGAGCGCCTGGGCAACCGTTTTGTTCGCCTCGATGCGCCCCGGGGCGTGTTGTCGATCAACTACCGCGCCCGGCTTGAACTGAACCCGGTGCCGGTGCCGCTGCACCTCGACGAATCCCCCGTGACCAGCGTGCCGGATGAGGTGCTGCGCTACCTGATGCCCAGCCGCTACTGCGAATCCGACTCGATGAGCCGCGCCGCGCAGCAGCTGTTTGGCCAGGTGCCGCCGGGCATCGGCCGCGTGCGGGCGATTGAAAACTGGATCCACGAATCGATTGCCTACCTGCCTGGCTTCAGCAATTCGACCACCACGGCGCAGGAAGTGTTTGTGCAGCGCGCCGGCGTCTGCCGCGACTTCGCGCACCTGGGCATTACGCTCTGCCGGGCACTCAACATTCCGGCGCGGCTGGTGGTGGGCTATGTGCATTTCGACGAGCCGCCGGAAGACTTTCATGCCGTGTTTGAAGCCTGGCTCGACGGCCGCTGGGTGCTGTTCGATGCCACCAAGATGGCGCCTATCGACCGGCTGGTGCGGGTCGGCACCGGGCGCGACGCGAAAGACGTGGCCTTCGCGACCATCTTCGGCGCGGTGCAGATGACGCGCAAGGAATTGCGGGTCGAAGAGGGCGATGCGCCGGCCCATGCAGCCGTGCTGCCGGCCGAAACAACGCCGGCACCGGCCTCGCTGCGGCTGGCCTGATCGCCCCGGCCTGCAAGACGGGCTAGTGCTTGTAGCTTTCGTCGATCCGGTCGAGTTTGCGAATCAACGAGGGCCAGGCAAAAGCGCCGCCCATGCCGCCGGTCTGAACGCGCAGCGCCTCGCCCACGCCTTTGACGATGGCCGGATTGACCTCGATCAGCTCGCCGCCGGTGTAGCCGCCCGACTGGGCGTCCAGCTGGATGCGGCAGGTGTTCTCGAAGGTGTACATCGACAAAAAAGCGTCGGCGATGGTGGGGCCGACCACCAGCAGGCCGTGGTTGCGCAGCATCAGGAAGTTGGCGTGGCCCAGGTCGGCCTGCAGGCGCGGCTTCTCGTCGTCGCGGAAGGCGACGCCTTCGTAGTCGTGGTAGGCCAGCGACGCCAGCACAAAGGTGGACTGCTGGCTGATCGGCAGGATGCCGCATTTTTGCGTGCTGACGGCCACGCCCGCCCGCGTGTGGGTGTGCAGCACGCAGCCGGCGTCGGCCCTGGCGTCGTGCACGGCGCTGTGAATCACAAAGCCGGCCGGGTTCACCGGAAACGGCGAGTCAATCACCTTGTTGCACTGCCCATCGACCTTGACCAGCGAGGATGCGGTGATCTCGTCGAACATCAGGCCGTAGGGGTTGATCAGGAACTGGTGCGCGCCGGCGCCCGTCACCGACTCCGGCAGCTTGGCCGTGATGTGGGTGAACACCAGGTCGCTCCAGCCGTACAGGGCGACGAGCCGGTAGCAGGCGGCCAGGTCGCAGCGCAGTTGCCATTCTTCGGCGCTGACGACTTCTTTGAGGGAGGGGATATGCATGCTGTGTTTCCTTGTGGGGTTGGGATGGGGTCGCTTCAGGACGCAGTTTGCGCGTCCAGCGCGGCCTTGTAAATCGAGTTTTTCGGTTGCGCCATGACGCGTCGAACGATGGGCTCGAATTCGCTGATCGGCAGCGTTTCAGCCTTGGCGTCAAACGCCGGGTCGTCATACAGCGCAACAAATTCCTCAGTCTGCGCATAGTGCGCGTGGCCCTTGAAGGCGTCGCGCATGTTGCGGTTCATGCCGAGGTGATGGAAAAAGTTGTAGCCCTGAAAGATGCCGTGGTTCTGCACCATCCAGTGGTTCGATTCACTCACAAAAGGCTTGAGGATGGCCGCTGCGATGTCGGGGTGGTTGTAGCTGCCCAGCGTGTCGCCGATGTCGTGCAGCAGCGCGCAGACCACGTACTCGTCGTCGCGGCCGTCCTTGAGGGCGCGCGTCGCCGTCTGCAGGCAATGCGTGTAGCGGTCCACCGGAAAGCCGCCGTAGTCACCGTCGAGCAGTTTCAGGTGGGCCAGCACGCGGTCGGGCAGCGTCTTGGCGAACTGCATGAATTCACCGCCGATGATCTGCCAGTCGGGCTGGGTGCTGTCCTGCATGCGGGTGAAGTGGGCGCGGGCGTTCATGGGGTCTCCAATCAATCAAACAGGGCAAGGGCTAACGTTAGGGCATACCGGCATCTTGAGCTGTCAGCAAGATGACTGGCTGAGGGTATGTACCGATCTGCGGGGGTCTGTGTGCAGAGAAGTCATGACCTGCAGTCGCTATCAAAATAATAGCTGCTGGCGCAGGTAATACCTGGGCTGGTGGCCTGTTTGATGCCTGCTTGATGCCTATTTAATGCCTATTTAATGCCTGTTCAGGACAAAACCGGCTACCTTGCCAGTCGGGCGGCAGCGAACAGCACCTGGTCGATCACCGCCTGCACACTGTGTCGGTGTTTTTCGCTAACCAGCTTGCCGTCGGTGTCGAACGCTTCGCCGGCGTGGCTAAGGGCGAAGGCCCGGGGCGCGACCCAGCATTGCGCGTTGACCAGCAGCGGCAGCAGGTGGCTCTGCGAGCGCAGGCCGCCCAGTGCGCCGGGCGAGGCACTGAGCATGCCAACCACCTTGCCGGTGAACGATTTGAAGCCGTCGGTCCAGGCCGGGTCGGACTTGACGGGGCTGGACGCCCAGTCGATGGTGTTTTTCAGCAGGGCGGTGTAGCTGCCGTTGTATTCGGGCGAGCAGATGATCCAGGCCGGGTGCTCCAGCATGATCTGCTTGAGCTTCATCACGTCGGGCGGTGTGCCCCGGGCTTCGAGGTCGGCGTGGTACAGCGGAATGTCGAGGTCCGCCAGCTCCAGATGGGTCACGTTGGCCCCCGACGCTCGCGCCATGTGCGCGGCGACCTGCGCGAGCTTGCGGTTGAACGAGTTGTGCCGGGTGCTTCCGGCGAAGATCAGGAGCTGGTTGGTGGCAGGCATGGGCAGATTTCAACATGGCGGCAGGTTTGGCGCTGGGCACGGGCCAGCGGCCTGAAACAGGTTAAAATGTACAAAACGACTTGATTTGTACAAAATGCACACCATCGCCTTGAGTGAATTCCGCGCCAACGCGTCGGCCATGATCGACCTGGTCGAAAAAGGCGAAACCGTGCGCATCCTGCGGCACGGCAAGCCGGTGGCCGAACTGGTTCCCTTGACAGTTGCCGCGCCGGCCAGGGTGCCTAGCTGGAAGCGGCCTTTCGATCCGGTGCAATTGCCACCCGGCGCATCGCTTTCCAATGCAGTGCTTGACGAGCGCAACGAGTCGCCATGGTGAAAGCTCTGACGATCTATGCCGCCGAACCACCTAAAAAACCACTTGCGGTACGGGATGGGGATGCCAGGCTGATGTTTGATACCTCGGCTCTGACGAAACGCTATGCGACCGAAGTGGGACGCGAACGGGTGTTGCTGCTTTTTGAGGCCGCCAGCGAACTGCTGGTGGCGGCCCATTGCAAGACGGAGGTCGCTTCGGCCCTGCTCCGCCGGCGTCGGGAAGGAACGTTGCCCCCGTCCGAGTTTGACCGGGCCTGGGCTGCCGCGCAGCGCGACGTGGCCGACATGACGCTGGTGCCGCTGGATGCACGGGTGGAGCGCTTTGCCTTTGCTGCGATGGAGCAGGGGCCGTTGCGGGCCATGGATGCCTTGCACGTCGGGAGCGCGCTGGCAAGCAGGGTTGACCTCTTCGTCACCGCAGACAAACGCCAGGCGCAGGCGGCCCGAGGCATGGGATTGATGACCGAACTGATTGAAAACTGAAAGACGGCTATGTTTTACCCGCAAGAATTTGACGTCATCGTGGTCGGTGGTGGCCATGCCGGCACCGAAGCCGCGCTGGCCTCGGCCCGCATGGGCTGCAAGACGCTGCTGCTGACCCACAACATCGAAACCCTGGGCCAGATGAGCTGCAACCCGTCGATTGGCGGTATTGGCAAGGGCCATCTGGTCAAGGAAGTCGATGCCATGGGCGGCGCGATGGCGCTGGCCACCGACGAGGGCGGCATCCAGTTCCGCATCCTGAACGGCTCCAAAGGCCCGGCCGTGCGCGCCACGCGGGCGCAGGCCGACCGCATTTTGTACAAGGCCGCGATTCGCCGCATGCTGGAGAACCAGCCCAATCTTTGGCTGTTCCAGCAGGCGGTCGATGACCTGATGGTCGAAGGCGACCGGGTGGTCGGTGCCGTGACGCAGGTGGGCATCAAATTCCGGTCGCGCACTGTTGTGCTCACCGCCGGGACGTTTCTCGATGGCAAGATCCATGTCGGCTTGCAGAACTACGCGGCCGGCCGGGCGGGCGATCCGCCGGCGGTGTCGCTCTCGGCGCGCTTGAAGGAACTGAAGCTGCCGCAGGGGCGCCTTAAAACGGGCACACCGCCGCGCATTGACGGCCGCACGATCGACTTCAGCAAGTGCACGCCACAGCCCGGCGATGGCATGCCCGGCGGCACGGAAGGGCCGGTGCCCGTGTTCAGCTTCATGGGCGGCGCCATCGCGCACCCGCAGCAGGTGCCGTGCTATATCACGCATACCAATGCCCGCACGCACGAGATCATCCGTTCCGGTTTTGACCGCAGCCCGATGTTCACCGGCAAGATCGACGGTGTCGGGCCGCGCTATTGCCCGAGCGTCGAAGACAAGATCAACCGCTTCGCCGACAAGGAAAGCCACCAGATTTTCCTCGAGCCCGAAGGCCTGACCACCCACGAGATCTACCCCAACGG
>NCGI01000282.1 GCA_002256925.1 Polaromonas sp. 28-63-22 | reverse complement strand
TCTTCGATGCCTTGCAGCAGCGCCGGGTCGAGCTGCACGTGCGGCGGCGCCTTGCTGGGCAGCATCACCGGCAGTTTTGATTTGGGCACTGCGGTGGAATCAATCGCGCGGGCGAGTGTCAAAAACTGCGCGCTGATGTGCTGGTACGGGTTGTAGGGCACCGGCCGGTTGATGTGCGAGCCTCGGTACAGGCCTTCCTGCGTATGGCGGTGAAAGCCGACACGCACGGACGCGCCACTGGCAAACGACAGCAGGCTGCTGATACGCGAGAACAGTTCGCAGTCAATCGCCACGTCGATATGAGCGCGGCGCAGATCGGTCAGGGCCTTCCACAGGCTGCGCAGCAAACCGGGCAGCGATTTGTCGTCAACGACATGCACGTTCGCCGGCGCGATCACGCCCATCAGGTCGAGAATCTCGCGGTTCTTGCCAAACAGCAGCGCGTGCAGCTGGGCCTCCGGGTAACGTGTCTTGAGGCGCGTGAACATCTCATGCGCCAGCACCAGACTGCCCATTTCAGACAGCAAAATCACGACGATGGCGCGCGGTGCGCTGGCTTCTGCGGGCGCTGGCTTGCCGCGATTCTTCAGCGCATCAAAAGCCGATACGGCCGCACACAGCGGTATGCCGACCCAGCGATCCAGCCAGCGTTGCGCATCGATGTTCATGCCTTAAACCCCGCGCGACCGGTCGGCATGGAACTGCGTCACCCAGGCGCCAAAGCGCCCGGCGTCCAGCGCGTCACGTACTTCCTGCATCAGGTTCAGGTAGTAGTGCAGGTTGTGAATGCTCGACAGCATCGGCCCCAGCATTTCGCCGCAGCGGTCCAGGTGGTGCATGTAGGCGCGTGAAAAATGCCTGCAGGTGTAGCAGCCGCAGGTGCTGTCAACCGGCGCGTCTTCGGTCTTGTAGCGCGCATTGCGGATCTTCAAATCTCCAAAGCGCGTGAACATGTGGCCGTTGCGCGCGTTGCGCGTCGGCATCACGCAGTCGAACATGTCAACACCCGCGCCCACGCCTTCGACCAGGTCTTCGGGTGTGCCAACGCCCATCAGGTAACGCGGCTTGTGCGCCGGCAGGCGGTGCGGTGTGTGCGCCATGATGCGCTGCATTTCTTCCTTCGGCTCGCCGACGCTGACACCGCCGACGGCATAGCCGGGAAAGTCGAGATCGACCAGCGCATCGAGCGATTCCTGCCGCAGGTTTTCGAACATGCCGCCCTGCACAATGCCGAACAGCGCGTTCGGATTTTCAAGCTTTGCAAACTCGTCTTCGCAACGTTTGGCCCAGCGCAGGCTGAGTTCCATCGACGTGCGCGCCTCGGCCTCGGTGGTGATGTGGCCCTTGGTGTCGTAGGGCGTGCATTCGTCGAACTGCATCACGATGTCGCTGTTCAGTACGGTCTGGATCTGCATCGAGATCTCGGGTGTCAGGAACAGCTTGTCGCCGTTGACGGGCGAGGCAAACTTCACGCCTTCTTCCGAGATCTTGCGCATCTCGCCAAGCGACCAGACCTGGAAGCCGCCGCTGTCGGTCAGGATGGGTTTGGACCAGGATTCAAATTTGTGCAGCCCGCCAAACTGCTGCATCACGTCAAGCCCCGGCCGCATCCACAAGTGAAAGGTGTTGCCCAGGATGATCTGCGCGCCCATCTCAATCAGCGACTGCGGCATCACGCCCTTGACGGTGCCATAGGTGCCCACGGGCATGAAAATCGGCGTTTGCACCACGCCGTGGTTGAGGGTCAGCGTGCCACGCCGGGCGTGGCTGTTGGCGTCTTGGGCGAGAACTTGGAAGGTCAGCATGAAAAGATGGAAAGTTGCCTGATTGTAGGGTGCTTGGTATTTAGAGTCGCTTTACATTTATAGATGTAAATCGCTACAATTTGGCTTACTTAAGTAGGAAAAAGGAAGAACGCCATGCGAGCCGATGCCATCGTTTCCAGCAAAGGCCAGGTCACACTGCCCGCCGCCATGCGCGCCAAGCTGGGTATCAAGCCCGGTTCGCACATTCAATTTGAAGTGCGCGGCACCGAACTGGTGATTAAACCCGAACTGCCCATGAGCGCCTACTACGGCATGCTCAAAGGCTATGACCTGGGTGATACTGAGCCCGAAAAAGAGCCGGATCGGACGTTTGAATGAACGTGGTCGATTCGTCGGGCTGGATAGAGTTTTTTCAGGCCGGGCCCAATGGACCGGTCTTCAAGCCGGTCATCGAACAGCGCGACCGCCTGCTCGTGCCCACGATTGCGCTGTTTGAGGTTCATAAGGTTCTAAGCCGCAGCCTTGCCGCTGATCTGGTGGACCGCTGCCTCGATGTGATGCGTCTGGGCCGGGTGCTGGACCTAACCGATGCGCGCGCTATCGCAGCTTCCAGGGTTTCACGGCAACACCGACTGGCTTTGGCCGATGCCGCGATGTACAGCATGGCGCAAGAACACGGTGCCACGTTCTGGACGCAGGACGTCGATTACGAGGGCTTGAGCGGTGTGCGCTATTTTGCGAAACCGGCGGCGCCGGGCTAAGGACGCGCTGCGAGGGACTTATTCAGCGCTTCCCTTACGCGCCAGCAGCATCGAATCGCCGTAGCTGAAAAACCGGTAGCGCTGCGCAATCGCGTGCGCGTACAACGCCATGATGTGTTCATAACCGGCAAAGGCACTGACCAGCATCATCAGCGTGCTTTTGGGCAGATGAAAATTGGTCAGCAGCAAGTCCACCACGGCAAACTCAAAGCCCGGCGTGATGAAGATATTGGTG
>NCGI01000281.1 GCA_002256925.1 Polaromonas sp. 28-63-22 | reverse complement strand
CTGGCCGGGCGCAACGCCAGGGCGCTCTCGGGCGGGCAGCAGCAGCGCGTGGCGCTGGCCCGTGCCTGGGCGCTCAAGCCGCAGGTTTTACTGCTCGACGAGCCCACCGCCAGTCTCGACCCGTCGGCCAAGCGCGAGGTGGAGCGGCTGATGGCCGATTTTTCCGACGCCGGCATGACCCTGATTTTCAGCAGCCACAACCTGGGACAGGTCAAGCGCCTGGCCAGCCGCGTGGTGTATCTGGAGCATGGCCGGCTGATTGCCGACCTGCCGACGCCGGCATTTTTTGGTGGCCCCTTGCCCCCGGCCGCCGCCCATTTTTTAAAAGGAGAACTTGTATGAACTGTCCAGGTATTGCCACGCCATTTTCGCTAAAGTTTAAGCGTTTCAGGCCTCTAGCCCACGTAGTACTTGCGCTGGCAGCTACTGTTTCGATAGCGCAAACGCCGCCAGCGCCGGCTGCGATCGTGATGGCATCAACCACTTCCACCGAACAGTCGGGGCTGTTCAGCAGCCTGATTCCGGCGTTCAAGAAAGCCACCGGCATTGAGGTCAAGGTGGTGGCCGTCGGCACTGGCCAGGCCATCGACATGGGCCGGCGAGGTGATGCCGACGTGCTTTTCGTGCATGACCAGGTGGCGGAAGAAAAAGTGGTCGCCGAAGGCTTCGCCATCAAGCGTTTCCCGGTGATGTACAACGACTTCGTGCTGATCGGCCCCGCGTCGGACCCGGCACAAACCAGGGGCAAGGACATTGCCAGCGCGTTGAAGAAAATCAGCGCGGGCAACGCTGCGTTCGTGTCCCGAGGGGACAAAAGCGGCACCCACGCGGCCGAACTGCGCTACTGGAAGACGGCGGGTATCGAAACGCCGGCAGAAAAGCCGGCTTTTGCCAACTACCAGGCCTGCGGCTGTGGCATGGGGCCGGCACTCAACATTGCTGCGAGCACCGGCGCGTATGTGCTGGCCGACCGGGGAACCTGGCTGTCGTTCAAAAACCGCGCGGCGCTGACGGTGCTGGTCGAGGGTGACAAGCGGCTTTTCAACCAGTACGGTGTGATGGTCGTCAACCCGGCCAAACACCCCCGAACCAAGGTGGTCGAGGCGCAAAAGTTCGTTGACTGGGTCACCTCGCCCGCTGGTCAAGCCACCATTGCAAGTTACAAGATCAACGGCGAACAGCTGTTTTTCCCGAACGCGGGGCAGTGATGACGAGCGGCTTCGCTACCCGATAGGGCGATGACAGCCCGGCAGGAGCGGCGACTTCACGATCGCTTCCATCGGGCTACTTCGGCTTCACGCCGAGCCGTCGGTACACGGTGGCGCGGCTGATGCCGAGTGTGCGGGCGGCTTTCATGACGTTGCCGTGGGCGTCGCTTACCGCTTTGCGGATCAGGGCGGTTTCGACATCTTTCAGGGGAACGGCCGGCGCTGGTGCGGACCTTGCGTCTGGCGCTGGCGCCGACGAGTTGGCGCCTTGCCCGATGGGCAAGGCATGCAGCCGCAAACCCGACCACAACGGCACCTCGATCCGCTGCGGGTAGCCCATCGCGTCGCCTTTGGCGGCGTTGAAAAGCAGGTCCGGATGCATGGCGAACAGGTCGCTGCAATGCAGTGACGCCGAAGGGCCCGGCTGGAGCGCCGACACCATCTGCCGCGCCGCCTGGTTGGCGCCGGTGAAGTAGCCGTCGCGGTCGATGCAGATGATGCCGTCAGCATCTTCGCCGAGACTTTGACCCGACCAGTTCAGCCGCACGACGAGGCCTTTCGGGTTGCGCGGCATCAGGGCATTTTCGATGTTGCGCGCCGATTGCAGCACCAGGTGCTTGAGCTCGGGCCGCTCGACGGCGTCGATGCCCGTCACGTCCAGCATCCCCACGCAGCGGCCGTCGGGCCCGAATAGCGGCGCACCGGCACAGCTGTACGAGGCATTGGCATTGAAAAAATGTTCGCCGCGGTGCAACCAGACCGGCTTCAGTTCGTTCAGGGCGGCGCCGATGGCCGTGGTGCCGACGCTTTCCTCCGACAGGTCGACCCCGATGCGCGTGATGAGTTCGGCGCGCCGGTCGTGCCGGTCAATCGGGCCGTTGACGTCCACGACAACGCCGTGCGCATTGGTCAGGATTGCAAAGTAACGTGTGCTGGCAATGGCCTGCCCGAGCTTTTCGAGCACCGGTCGCGCAGCCTGGACCAGCACATGGTTGGCTTCTTCAGTGCGGCGTGCCGTTTGCGGCGCAAGCACATCGAAGGAAACACCTTGCTCGGGCCGTTTGCCGCTGGCCATGCAACGCTGCCAGGACCGTTCAATCCACGGATCAGCGAGCATGCCCGGCACACTTTTGCCATCGCGGAGCACCGCCAGACGCGCCTGCGTGATCTGCTGAATCCGTTCGTCGAAGGAGGGCGTGACCGCATTGAGCATAGTTGGACCAAATCTATCAACGTACCGCCGATGGAGACGAGGCGCAGGGCAGAGGCTGCAACCCGGTCAATGTTCCATTTTGAGAATTTAACGGCGGCTTAGCAAGCTTTCTAGGGTTTAACCTAGGCGCGGGTGAGGTTGCAAATTCAACAATGGCGGTGCGTTGTTTATATCCCATGCCAACAGGAGATCGGCCCATGCAAGTTCAAATCAAAGTCAACGGAAAAGCCCTGAGTGTTGAGACACCGTCACACACGCTGCTGGTGCAGGTGCTGCGCGAACAGCTCAAACTCACGGGCACCCATGTTGGCTGCGACACCGCCCAGTGCGGCGCCTGTACCGTCATCATGAACGGTCGCGCTGT
>NCGI01000280.1 GCA_002256925.1 Polaromonas sp. 28-63-22 | reverse complement strand
CTGCGTGATGGCGACGCGAGCATGGGCCAGTTCTGTATCGACAAGCAACTGGGCCACGCCCTGGACGGGGATACGGGCAAGGGCCTGTTCTTTCGCGGAGCCGGACGCCTGCCGTTTGGCAACCAGATCCGGCCGGTACAAGAGTTGATGCAATGGCTGCTGGGTGGTCTTCGCCCGGCGGCGCTGGTCTAGGGAGCGCGGGCCATGAAACGAGATCCTTTTGGCCGGCCGCAGGATCTGACGGCCACCCAGCCCATCAGCCACGATGTGCTGCGGGAAAAATACCTCAAACCCGGCGAAAACGGGGTGGAAGATATCTACCGCCGCGTGGCGCGGGCGCTGGCCTCGGTCGAGCCGGAGGCGGAACGCGCCAGGCACGAGGCGCTGTTCCTGGAAAACCTGCACGCCGGGGCCATTGGCGCGGGCCGCATCATGAGCGCGGCGGGCACGGCCATTCAGGCCACGCTGATCAACTGCTTTGTGCAGCCGGTGGGCGACAGCATTCAGGGCGTGGACGCCGAGGGTTACCCCGGCATTTACGAGGCGCTGCGCGAGGCCGCCGAAACCATGCGGCGCGGCGGCGGCGTTGGTTACGATTTTTCGCGCATACGTCCGCGCAATGCCGAGGTCAAGGGTACCGCCTCGATGGCTTCCGGCCCGTGCAGCTACATCAATGTGTTCGACCAGTCCTGCTCGACGGTGGAAAGCGCCGGTGCGCGGCGCGGCGCGCAGATGGGCGTGCTGCGCATCGACCATCCCGACGTGCAGGAGTTCATCACCGCCAAGCGCACGCCTGGCCGCTGGAACAACTTCAATGTGTCGGTCGGCGTGCCCGACAGCTTCATGCAGGCCCGGGCTGACGACCAGCCCTGGGAACTGGTGCACCGTGCCAAACCCGGCGCCACGCTGATCGCGCTGGGCGCGTACCAGCGTGCGGACGGCCTGTGGGTGTACCAGACCGTGGCTGCGCGCGAGCTCTGGGACAGCGTGATGCGCTCGGCCTATGATTTTGCCGAGCCCGGCATCCTGTTCCTCGACCCGATCAACCAGGACAACAACCTGCGTTACTGCGAGTCGATTGCCGCGACCAATCCGTGCGTGACCGCCGATACATGGGTGCTGACGACGGATGGACCGGCACAGGTGTCGGACTTGACGGGCCGTCCTTTCAGTGCCCTGGTCGATGGCAAGGCGTATGCCGTGAAGAGCGACGGTTTTTTCAGGACAGGCCGCAAACCGGTGCTTGTTTTGCGCACGCGCGAAGGACATGCCTTGCGCCTGACGGCCGATCACCGGGTGCGCCGCGTGGCGCGAAGAACCCGTTACACCCTGGAGGCCGAATGGACCGAAGCCGGACAGCTGAACGGGGGGGATGAAATCCTGCTGCACGATCACCGCGCGCTCGGTGGCTGGGACGGCACGGGCACCGACGCCGAGGGCTATTTGCTCGGGCTTCTTGTCGGGGATGGGACATTGAAAGCCGACAAGGCCGTCATTTCAGTCTGGGCACCTGAGCTCAAACTGGCAGGAAATGGTGTGACAGCCTATGCGCAAACAGGCGCGGACGGTATTGTGCAGGCCGCCGAGGCCGCAGCCGCCACCTTGTCGCACCGGGCCGATTTCCGTGGTTTTCAGCGACCCATAGCGGGACGGGGCGAGGCTCGCATGGTCTCCGGCGCGGTACGGCGCCTGGCTCAGGAAATGGGCATGCGTCCGGGGCACAAGACGATCACTGCCGCGATGGAAAAAGCTTCATCGGCTTTCGCTGAAGGGCTTTTGCGTGGCCTGTTTGATGCTGACGGTTCTGTGCAGGGCTCACAAGAAAAGGGCGTCAGTTTGCGGCTATCGCAAAGTGATCTGGGCGTACTCCAAAAGGCTCAGCGCATTTTGCTGCGTCTGGGCATCGCTTCCACCATTTACCCGAACCGGCGCGCTGCACAGGCAAGGTCCCTGCCCGACGGACGCGGTGGGTTGAAGCTATATGAAACAGCAGCGCAGCACGAACTGGCTATCAGCGGGGACAATTTGCGCGTCTATGCCGAACGCATTGGTTTCGCCGACACCGCCAAGGCCGGGCGCTTGTCACAGGCACTGGGCAGCTACAGCCGCAGCCGCAATCGCGAGCGCTTTACCGCCACGGTTGAGTCGCTGGCCGAAGACGGCAGCGAAGACGTGTTTGACGTTACCGTGGCCGAGGTCCATGCGTTCGACGCCAACGGCCTCTATGTGCACAACTGCGGCGAGCAGCCCCTGCCACCCTACGGCTGCTGCGACCTCGGGCCGGTCATCCTGACGCGTTTTGTGCGCCACCCCTTTGGCTTCAACGGCAAGCCGGCCTTCGACTTCGAGGCCTTCGCGAAGTCGGTGACGACCCAGGTTCGCGCGCTCGACAATGTGCTCGACGTCACGTTCTGGCCGTTGCCCCAGCAGCAGGCCGAATCGACCGCGAAACGCCGTATCGGCGTGGGCTTCACGGGCCTGGGCAACACGCTGGCCATGCTGCGGCTGCGCTATGACGCCGACGACGGCCGGGACATGGCGGTGCGCATCGCAGTGTGCCTGCGCGATGCGGCCTATGCCGCCTCCGTGGCGCTGGCCCAGGAAAAAGGCGCTTTCCCGAAGTTCGATGCCGAAGGCTATCTTGCGCCCGGCACCTTTGCCAGCCGCCTGCCGGCCGAACTGCAGCAGGCCATACGCCTGCACGGCATTCGCAACAGTCATCTGCTGTCGGTTGCCCCCACGGGCACCGTGAGCCTGGCGTTTGCCGACAACGCCTCCAATGGCAT
>NCGI01000279.1 GCA_002256925.1 Polaromonas sp. 28-63-22 | reverse complement strand
CATCGTGCTTCTTGAAGACTGGCAGGTCAAATAGGGCAATCCTATGGCTACTTGATCCACCTGTTTTGGACACGTTGCACTTCGTACTTGAATCCAAGGGCTATTATTTTGAGGCCGCAGCGCGACCGGCGCGTGTGGAACATCGGGGTGGTCGTGGAGGGGCCCATCGAACCATGGCGGCAAGGCTCACGCCGTCACGATCCAGCCCTCCAGCGCATCCATGGCCTCCGGCAAACCGTACCGTGGCGCGCCCTGCCGTGCGCCCCAGGCGGCCTGCAGCAGGCACAGCACGGCATCCAGGCTGTCGCCGCTGGCGTCATCGATCAGCGCGTCGCGCTGGGCGTGACTGACTTTCAGACGCACGCCGAGCCGGGTCTGGCCGTGCTCCAGCGCCGTGATGAGATCCTTGCGTGCAATCAATCGCTCGGGGGTTTGTTTGAGCTTCTCGTCGCTCTTGTAAGACCGCTGGCCGAGCACCTCGCGCGCCAGCAGGCCGGGGTAGCCTTCCAGGGCGACACGCCGCAGGTCACCTTCATGCAAGCCCGGCAGATGAACCCCGGCAGCCAGCAAACGCGGGACACCGGCATGCAGCATGTAGGCGACCGGGGGATTGACCCATTTCATCGACGGACTGGAACCGGCAGGTCTGTCGGCGCCGCGATGGGCAAACTTTTGACCCACCGGACGCGCATCGCAAAAGGCTGCGAAAAGGTCGCGGATCTCGGGCCGCCCGAGCGCTGCGTAGTGCGCGATCAATGCGGGCCATTGAAGCGGCCACGCCAGATACTCGACCAGTTCGCGCGGCAAGCCAAAGGGAAAATCAAAGGCGCCCGTCCAGCTGCGATCCGGGCCCAGCCAGTCTGCAAATTCGTCGAGCGTCGCCAGACGATGAAGCCGGGCCAGCAACACCCGTCCACCCGACTCGGTGCCTTCCGCAATCACAATCGGTTTGCGCTGGCTGGGGCTGCTGGAAAAATCGCAGCCGATCAGAACGGATGGAATCACGGGCGGCGAAAGGTCAACGTGAGGAGCCTTGGCGACATGGCTGCCGGGCGTGCCAGACACGAACCGCCATGGGTGCGAAGACGCGCTTTCATGTTTCGATACTTTCGGGTTGCAGTACTAGACCGTCGCGAGACGGCCAGACCCACCCGTTTTTGCAGGCAACGAAGGCAGACCCGGCTGGCGGTGCATCATCCGGCGAATGATCAGGACCGACCAATGATGGCGGCGGTGGCCATCAACTCTTCGAGCAGCGCCATCGACACCTGGCCCGACACCGAGTACGGATCGAGCTCGGGTTTTTCAGAGTATTTCAGCAAGATGGAATGGTTGAGCTTTTGCAGGTTGACCTGCCCCATGGTCCATCCGCTGAAGCGCCGCTCGGTGATTTCTTCATAAAGCAGCAAGGCCACCTCGGTGTGGCGCGGGTCGCGCTGAATGTGGCCGTAGAGTTCATTGACCGGCATGCGCCCGCCCTCAATGGCCTGCAGGAAGATACCGCCGCCATAGCAAAGAATGCCGGTGATGCCGCAGGTCGGGTTGTACTGGCGCGACTGGGCCAAAATGGCGTCGATCGCTTCAGGACGCTTGTCAAGAACACGGCTGGCGTAAAGCAGGCGGACTAGCATGAACGGGTTTAACCTTTTTTGGGAATCAGGGCAAGAAACTCGCGCCGCAGGCTGGAGTCTTTGAGAAAGACGCCGCGCATCACGGAGTTGATCATCTTGCTGTCCATGTCTTTGACTCCACGCCAGGCCATGCAGTAGTGGCTCGCCTCCATCACGATGGCCAGGCCGTCCGGCTGGGTTTTTTCCATGATGAGATCGGCCAGTTGCACCACGGCTTCTTCCTGAATCTGCGGCCGGCCCATGACCCATTCGGCCAGGCGGGCGTATTTGGAAAGACCGATCACGTTGGTGTGCTCGTTGGGCAGCACGCCGATCCAGATCTTGCCGATCACCGGACAAAAATGGTGCGAGCAGGCGCTACGCACCGTGATCGGCCCGACGATCATCAGTTCGTTGAGATGCTCGGCGTTAGGGAACTCGGTGATGGTGGGCGCTTCGACATAGCGGCCCCGGAAAACCTCGTTGACATACATCTTGGCAACACGCCGCGCGGTGTTCTGGGTGTTGTGGTCGCCCTCGGTGTCAATCACCAGGCTGTCGAGGACGCCCTGCATCTTGATTTCGACTTCGTCGAGCAGCAGTTCCAGCTCGCCAGGCTCAATGAAGCGCGCAATGTTGTCGTTGGCATTGAAGCGCTTTTTGGCATTCGACAGACGCTCGCGGATTTTGACCGATACAGGCGTCCCCTGATCGACAGCTTCCGGCACGGACGGAGTTGATTTCATAAGCATGCCAGATGTTACCAGCCTGCCCGGCAACTGTGTTCAGGGGTTATTCAAGACCCTTTTAGGCCTGTAGCCCATATTCTACCTGCGCGAGCAGCTATTATTTTGATAGCGATTGTCCGGGCTTTTCAGTGGGTCGTGGCCGCCATCGGGTCGCGGTCAGTAGCGCTGCCCCGTCACCAGCAGGGCCAGCCGCATCAACCCGTAGGCGGCCCAGTTCAACAGGCGCTGGCGCAGCGGCCTGCGGCCATAGCCGGCCGGATCAATGCGCCGGCCCTGGCTGGCCACGGCGGCATGCAAACGCTGACGTAAATCTTCAGCAAATGCCCGGTCTTCGACCACCACATTGGCTTCGCGCGCCAGCAGCAGGCTGAAAGGGTCCAGGTTGGACGAACCGACAGTGGCCCAGTGCCCGTCCACCACCGCCACCTTGGCATGCAGGAAGCTCGCTTCGTACTCGTGAATTTCCACGCCGGCCGCAAGCAAAGCCCCATACACCGGCCGCGCGGCGTGGTATTGCATGAAGTACTCGTACCGGCCCTGCAACAGCAAAATGACGCGCACGCCGCGCCTGGCGGCATTGATCAGGGCGCGCCGGAGCTTGCCGCCGGGCACGAAGTAGGCATTGGCAATCACGACTTCATGCCGCGCCCGGCCGATGGCCTTGCGGTAGGCCCGCTCGATGCTGCTGCGGTTGCGCAGGTTGTCACGCAGGATCAAGACCGCTTTGGCGCCCGGCCTTAAGGGCTGCGGCGACACCTCCGCGACGGGTGTGGCGTCCGTCCGTACGCCGTAGCCGGCGGCCCGGAAGGTTTCCCACGCTTCGCTCAGGTGGCGCTGGCGTGCGCTGTAGCCTGCCTGCACGCGCCACCAGAGCAACGCCATCGCGTCAGCGGCCAGCGCCGCCATCGGCCCTGTCACCGCCACGGCAAAATCAAAACGCGGCGCCGGCAGGTCGCCGTGGTTGGGGTCGTAGAAATCATCCAGCACGTTGATGCCACCACAAAACACGGTGTGCTGGTCAACCACGCACAGTTTGCGATGCAGCCGGCGCCACCGGTCGGGCCGCAAAAAGCTGAGGCCGGAGCCCAGCGGCGAGTACACGCACCACTGAACACCTGCCTCGGCGAACCGCCGTCGCCAGTCGGGCGGCAGAGGGCCGGTACCGATGCCATCGACCAGCACCTGCACGGTCACGCCGCGCGCCGCAGCACGGACCAGCGCGTCAGCCACCTGCGCGCCGGCGCCGTGCACGTCGAAGATATACGTTTCGAGCTGAATCCAGCGCTGCGAACCTTCAAGCGCTTCAAGCAGCGCCGGGAAAAACGCCTGCCCGCCTTCAAGCAGACGCAAAGTCTGGTGCTCGTGCTTCGATGGGTGTTGTGCAGGCATCGTCAAGGTATGGATGCGACAGGGCTTAATGGTTCTGGGCCATGTCTGCGACTGTACCTCCGGGCTCCCCACCTCATTGATGCGCTCACGCCGCCACGCTGGTGCGGCCACCTCCCCAGGGAGATCTCGCTACCCGGAAAACCGTGGCAG
>NCGI01000278.1 GCA_002256925.1 Polaromonas sp. 28-63-22 | reverse complement strand
TGCGGAATGTAGCGCGACATGCGGTGCAGCGTGAGCAGCGCGGTGTCGGCGTCGGGGCAGCCCACATGCACATGCTGGCCGAAAATCGTGAACTGCTTGGACAGGTAGCCGTAGAGTTCGGACAGCTCGCGAAAGCGCGGCTTGTCGTAGATGCGGCGTTCGTGCCACTGCTGGAACGGGTGCGTGCCGCCGCCGACCACGGCAATGTTGAGCTTGTCGGCGCACTTCACAAGCGCATCGCGGATTTGCGACAACTGGCCCAGCACCTCGGCCGACGAGTGGCACACGCCGGTCGAAATTTCGATCATGCTCGACGTCATTTCGGGCACCACCGCGCCCGGCAGCGGTATTTTGGTCATCATGCGCAGCATGTCTTCGGCGTAGGGCGCCAGGTCGAAGTCGTGCGTGTTGACAAGTTGCAGCTCAAGCTCGACGCCGAGCGACAGGGCTTCTGATTTCTGGAAAGCTTCAAGACTCATTCAGGGTGCCTGGTTGGGTGTTGCGACGCAGCAGCTCCCAGGGGCGGGAGCTTTCGCCGGCGCGGTAGATGGCCACGGTCGCCAAAATGGCGCCGAGTATTTCCATCGTGAGGATGGTGGGCAGGGCGATGCCGGCAATTTCGGGCCCGAGCGCGCTGGACGCCGCCACATACTGCGACACCAGCAGCAGCGCCACCGACGACATCGGCGACATGGCCAGGCTGACCCACAGGGCCTGCTTCCAGCTGGCGCCGCTGCCCACATTGCCCAGGCCCACGCCGGCAACCTTGGCCAGCATGCGTGCGGCGATCAGGGCCATGACCACGCCCGCCACGGGCTTGTTCCAGTTGGCCTGCGCGGCCACCACCGAAACCAGCACGAACATCAGCATGGTCAGCATCGACGAGGCCGTGCCCATCTGGCGCGGCCAGGACCACGGGCGCGGGTTGAGCTGCTTGAGCAGCATGCCGCCGAGCAGCGCCGACAGCGGCGCCGAGCCGCCGTAATTGGCGGCCAGCGCCGATGACGCGGCAATCAGCGCCAGCAGCAAGATGGCGGTGTTCTCGCTGGTCGGGCTCATCACGCGCAGCGCGGTGCGCAGCGTCAGCGCCAGCACCGCGCCGACCACGACCGACAGGCCCAGCACCACCAGCACCGGGTAGAGCGTGTTGGCAAGGCCGGTCTCAAAGCGCGGCATCATGCCGGCGCGCGCGCTGCAAATTGTCAGCGCGTACAGCGTGCTCAGCGTGGACAGCACCAGCGCGCGGTCAGTGACCGGGCCGGCAGCGCGGGTGTCAATCGCCACGCGTGCCAGCACGGCCGGCGAAGCCGCCATGGCCAGCAGCGCCAGCGGCTCGGCGACCGTGGCGCGCACGCCCATCTGCCCGAGCACCCAGTGAACGGCCAGGAAGGTGAACGCCGACTCGGCCAGGCTTTGCACCAGCACCATCGGGTTGTGGCGAAACCAGCGCAGCGGAATCCGGCCGCCGGCCTCGAACAGCACCACCGCCACGCCGAGTTCCAGCAGGAAAAGCCCGGTGCCCTTCAGCGGCCAGACGGCGCCGGTGAAGCCGGCCAGTCCGGCGAAGGCACCGATCACCGAATACCCGATGACCTTGGGCAGGCCGGTGTAGCGGTTGACCAGATGGCCGGACGCGGCGGCCAGCGCCAGCAAAATGGACCACTGGACGGTGGGCAGTCCTGCCGATGGTTTGATCCACTCGGACCAGATGGTCAGGATGTCATTCATGCGGGAGTCTTTCCGGAAAGGCGATGCCTGCCGGTTCCGGCAGGCATCAGGGAGAAGGGAGATGCCACGCGTGCCAGGCGAAATACCGGCCCTGCGCGCCAGCCTGCTGAGCTGGCGCCTCGGGCGTCCTGTCCTGGGCTTGCGCAAGGATCAGGGCTAACGGTACACACGCCATCGGGCCGGATCAAGCGTCTGCGCGTGTCAAAACCTGGGCCGCAATCTCTGTTCAAATTTTCGGTGGGCGCTGCGTGGCTGGCGGTTCCAGCGCAAAACCTTGCCTGCCACCCACACGAAGGCCACCATGTGTTGAAGTGAAAATGTTGCATCAATTTACATGCGGAGGCGCCGCCAGCCTGTAGGACAAAGCCTTGTTTGCCCTTTGTCTTGCGCTGCGGACCCTCTCCCGCAGCACGCCGGTGCTGCGCTCATTGCGGCACAAAAAAACTGCCGGGATGCGTGCGCCAGCGGGTCCAGATCGCGGCACGGATACGCGCCCGGTCCACGCCGCTGACGTTGTGCGCCTGCAGCGCCAGGCGAAAGGCCAGGTAGAAACTGACACTCAGGTTGAGCGCCCCGATCAGCGGAATTGCCGCCATCGCCCACCAGATGGCGGGCAAGCGGAAAGCGTCCAGGCCCAGCGACGCACCGGCTGCCGCCAACTGCCCGGTCGATAATGTGACGTGGCGAACCTCCAGTTCGACGCCGAAGAAACCGGTGAATGCGGGAATCAGGCCCAGCATGAAGCCCAGCGCGATGGCCGAGGCGAGGCCGGAAATGTTGTCGCGCATGAAGGCGGCCCAGCGCGCGGCGCGGTCGGCGCCCAGCACGGCCGTGATGCGCGGGTTGTGGCGCATGGCTGAGTCGAGCCGGTGCAGCACAAACCAGTTTTCGGTCCAGCCAGCCATCAAACTGGCCACAAACAGGATGACGCCGGTGAAGGCCGCCCACAGCAGCGTCGGGCCGAGCAGGCTGAGGGTTCCCAGCACCTGCACGGCATGGCCGGGGCTGATCATGGGCCGGCCCAGCACGAGCTGGATCAGCGCGTTGATCAGCAGCACCGTGGGCACGACCATGAACACGTTGCCGAAAACCGCAGCCACCTGCGA
>NCGI01000031.1 GCA_002256925.1 Polaromonas sp. 28-63-22 | reverse complement strand
GGACGCGGCAACAAACCGCCCGGCTGGGGCACTGCGGGGGCGGCAGCCTGGACGGCACTGGCTTTCACGCCTTGCGGGGAGGACACGGCAGACGTTTTCGATTCTGGTTGGGCGGGAGTTTTAGGAATGGTTTTGATCACTGATTTCGTTTCGGGTTTGGCTGCTTTGCCGGACGATCCGGTTTTGGCCGGCACCGGCGGGGCAACTACTTTTTTGCCTGCGGCAGGCGCGGCTGGTTTGCCTGAAGCCTTTTTCGCCACTGGCTTGGCTGGTGCGGCTTTTTTCGGTACAGGCCTGGCGGACGCCGTTTTGGAAGCTGCGACCGGTTTGGTCACGGCCTTCACAACAGGCTTGACAGGCTTGGCGCCTTTGGCAGCGTTGACGGGTGTCACGGATTTGACGGGCTTGACGGGCTTTGTCGCGGGCTTGGTGCTCTTGGCCACCGGCCGCGCTGCGGTTTTCGGCGCCGACTTGGCTTTCGGGGTGGTCTTGACCGCTGCGCGGGCACTGGTTTTCAGCGCGCTTTTTGCAGGGGTGACGGGCTTCTTTTTGGTAGTGGCTTTCACAATAGGTCTCCTCTGGAAATCAGCCCCACACGGGTGGTGCGACTTTTCCCTGGCTGAGCGACCCCAATGCCGCCCGGCCTGATTTTCTGCCAGATCGCCCGTTGCCGGAAACTCTGGGTTGTCTGCTTTCCACCCGTGGCAGAAGGCCTCGGAGCCACGCCGGGGCTGCCTGCGGGCTCTCTGGTCTGCGACGGGACTCCCGATTCTGCAATCCGGGTATTTGGGTCGGCGCGCGATTGTAGCGGCTGGCCGGCGCCGTGCGGCGATGCAAGGCAAATAGTCTGGCGAATCGATACAAACATAACGCTAAGGCCCATTTTTTCCGTTCCTGCGTGCGCTGCCGGCTTCTTTCGGTGGATGGCGGCCAGCGCGGCTGCCTGGCTTGCCCGGGGCTGAAAAAGCGTTGCGGCGCGCCTGTCCATGAATGGAAGCCAGCCTACCTCAAATCAGACACTGCTCCAGGCCCTGCGTCAGGATATCTTTCGGCAAGTCGATGCCGATGAACACCATCTTGCTGGTTTTCTTCTCGCCATCGGCCCAGGCGGGGCCCAGATCGCTGCCCATGAGCTGGTGCACCCCCTGAAAAATAACCTTGCGGTCCGTGCCTTCCATGTAGAGCACACCTTTGTAGCGCAACATGCGCGGCCCGTAAATATTCACGATCGCACCCAGAAAGTCTTCGAGTTTGGCCGGGCTGAAAGGCTTGTCAGCGCGAAACACAAAGCTTTTGACGTCGTCGTCATGGTGATGATGGTGGCCGCCACCACCGTCTTTGGCATGCGAGGGATGGTCGCAATGCTCGCCTTCTGCATGGTTGTGGCCATGATGGTCGGGATCGCCGTGGTCGTGCTCGTCGGCCTTGAGGAAATCAGGGTCGATGTCGAGCTTGGCGTTGAGGTTGAAGCCACGCAGGTCAAACACGTCGGCCAGGGCGACTTCGCCAAAATGCACGGCTTTTTGCGGTGCGCGCGGGTTCATGTGCGTCAGGCGATGCATCAGCGCCTTCACTTCGTCCTCCGCCACCAGGTCTGACTTGCTGATGAAAATCTGGTCGGCAAAACCGACCTGGCGCCGCGCTTCCTGGCGGTCGTTGAGCTGCGTCGGCGCATGCTTGGCATCGACCAGCGTCAGGATCGAGTCGAGCAGGTATTGCTCGGCAATTTCCTCGTCCATGAAAAACGTCTGCGCAACCGGTCCCGGGTCGGCCAGGCCCGTGGTTTCGATCACCACGCGGTCAAAATCGAGCAGGCCCTTGCGCTTTTTTGCCGCCAGCAGTTGTAGTGTTTCGCGCAGATCTTCGCGTATCGAGCAGCAAATGCAGCCATTGTTCATCTGGATGATGTTTTCCTGGGTGTCGTTCACCAGGATCTCGTTGTCGATGTTTTCTTCGCCGAACTCGTTTTCAATCACGGCAATTTTCTGGCCATGCGCCTCCGTGAGGATGCGTTTGAGCAGCGTGGTTTTGCCCGAGCCGAGAAAGCCGGTAAGGATGGTGACGGGAATCAAGCTCATGGTCTGCCTGTAAAAAAAGGGCGCTGTGCGGCACTGCACCGATGCAGCGAAGGTTCAACTTTGGGAGTTTAGCGGCCGATTCAAGGCCCTTGCGTAGGCCGGGGGCGGGATCGGCGGGCGCCGCTGCTTTTTTTCCTCAGGCGTACACCGGTCGGCGTTTCGGGGGTCCGATTGCGGCCCCGGCCGCGATGTCATTCGCTATGTATTTAATAGCTGCTCGCGCAATGCTTATAAGGGCTTGAGGCCTATTTCATGCTGAAAACAGCCTCCAGCTAACGCCTCATCAGCACCAGGCCCTTGAGGTATTCGCCTTCCGGGAAAGCCACGGTCATCGGATGGTCGGGCGCGCCGCCCATGCGCTCGGAAATGAAGGCGTCCACGCCCGCATCACTGCCAGCCGAGGCCACGATTTTGTGGAACAGGTCGGCGCTGATACCGCCGGAGCATGAATACGTGAACAGCACGCCGCCCGGTTCAAGAATCGACAGCGCCAGCCGGTTGATGTCCTTGTAGGCGCGCGCGGCACGCTCGGCATGGGCCACCGTGGGCGCAAACTTGGGCGGGTCGAGCACGATGGCGTCGAAGGTCCGGCCCTCCTTGATGTACTGGCGCAGCGAGGCATTGACATCGGCGTCCAGCAGGGTGGTGCGGCTGGCGTCAAAGCCGTTGAGTGCAACGTTGGCCCGCGCGCGCTCCAGCGCCGGGGCGGATGAATCGATCGACGTGACGTGGGCAGCCCCACCGCTCAGCGCGGCGACGGTGAAACCGCCGGTGTAGCAATAACAATTGAGCACCCGCTGGAACTGCAGGCGCCGCGTGTAGTCGGCAAATTTCTGGCGGCTGTCGCGCTGGTCGAGGTAAAAGCCGGTTTTGTGACCTTCGGCCACATCCAGGCTCAGCTTCCAGCCGTGTTCGGCGATGGTGACTTCTGTGCTGCCGCCACCACTCAACCATCCCGTGGCCTCGGGCAAGCCTTCGAGCCCGCGCACGCTGGCGTCGGAGCGTTCATACAACCGCGCCAGCCCGGTTTGTGCCAACAACGCGCTGACGATCTGGCTCTTCCAGCGCTCCGAGCCACAGCTGGAAAACTGGGCGACCAGCGTGTCAGCGTAGCGGTCAACCACCAGCCCCGGCAGCCCGTCGGACTCGCCGTGCACCAGCCTGAAACCGTCACTTTTGATGTCAAATCGGCTTCTAGCCCCTATAGATTCTGCGAGACGCGCTATAAAAAACGAAGCGTCGATGCGCTGGGCCTCGTCAAAACTCCAGACCCGGGCCCGTATCTTCGAGCTGGGGCTGAAGGCTGCCCACGCCAGAAACTGGCCGGCATCGCTTTCAACCCGCACGGTCTCCCCTGCATCGGCCGCGCCCCGGGCGATGGCGCCGTCAAAAATCCAGGGGTGGCGACGGAGCAGCGAGCGCTCCTTGCCTTCTTTCAAGCGAATCGTTTTCATCGCGTGATTGTCGCGCCTGGAACCAAACCTCCGTCGTGTGCGTTTCATCACGGCATGCGGCAGACCTTGATGCGTTCCCACAACGCAGCGCGAAAAAAGTTTGCGACAATCTGCGGTTAATGTTTTTTTATTACCTTTTTTACCCAACCGGTTTAAGCGCGGGAACCCACCGCGCGGGGCGCAGCCGTGTCCCGTCGAGGCACAGCGTCGGCCAGCGGCCGGGCTGGTTGCTGGCGCTGCTGTGCGCGTGGCTGCTGGGCCTGGGCGCCAGTGCGCAGGCGCGCACTGTGCTGGATCTGGACACCCGCACCCAGCCCGTGGCACTGAAAGACTGGGGCGACTACTGGATCGACAGCACCGGCCAGTTCACAGCGGCGCAGGTCGCCGGCACGAAGGACATCCCCTGGAAACCCACGCGCGAGCAGGCCATCTACCCGGTCACCACCGGCACTACGCTGTGGGTTCGCATCAGTGTGCCGCCAGCGCCCGATGACGAGCGCTGGTACCTGGAAGTGCTGGACCCGTCGGTTAACCGCGCCTCGCTCTACACGCTCGACAGCGCCGGCCACTGGAACGAGCAGCGCGCCGGCGACCTGACGGCCGTCAACCGGTGGCCGGTGCCGCACCGCCACCCGCTGCTGCCGATGGCCGTATCGGCCGAGGTGCCGACCAGCTATCTGCTGCGGCTGGAGAACGCCCATGCCGTCAGCGCGCCGCTGCGCTTCGTCAGCGACGGCCAGCTCAACCATTCCGAGCAGCGTGTCTCGCTGATGCTGGGCATCTTTTTTGGCCTGGCCGGCCTGGCGGCCGTGGTGTCGCTGCTCAGCGCCGTGTCATTGCGCGATACAGCCTACGGCTGGTATGCGCTGTGCGTCACGCTGCTCAGTTTGACCCAGGCCGGCATGACGGGCCTGGGCGGCCTGCATTTGTGGCCCGACTGGCCGCGTTTTAACGATCTGTCGGCTTCCGTGCTGCCCATGCTGACGGCCTCAGTCAGCATGCTGTTTATCTCGGCGGCAGTGGCACTGCCCGAACGCTCCATGCGGCTGCACCGCCTGATGCAGGGCGCAGCGGTGCTGGGGCTGGTGGTCGCTGCGGCCCTGACCCTGGTGCACGATGCCCTGCGGCCCGAACTCTTCGTTCCGACCATCGTGCTGCTGCAGCTGACGGGCGTGCTGGTGATAGCCTGGGCGTGGCAGCGCGGCGACCGGTTCGCCCCGTGGCTGCTGCTTTCGTACGTTCCGGTGCTGCTGGCCGCAGGCTGGTCGTTGGCCGGAAGTTCTGACCTGGTGCCCACAGGGCTTCTCACGCTGCACGGCCTGCAGCTTGGCGTGGCCGTGCACCTGCCCATCGTGATGATGGTGCTGATGCTGCGCAGCCAGCACCGGCGCGAGAACATCCGGCGCATTCACGGCCTGGACCGGGTGGACCCGGCCACGGGGCTGATCAATGAACATGTCTTCGGTGAACGCCTGGTGCGCATGATGGCGCGTTCCGGCCGCCTGCGCCATGAAAGCGCGGTCATGCTGATTGATATCGTCAACGCCGAGCTGATCCAGCGCGATTTCGGCCGCAAGGCGGCTGACGAACTGCCTCTGCGCGTGGCCGAGCGGCTGCTCTCCACTGCGCGCGAAATCGACACCGCCGCGCGCATTTCCGAGCACCGTTTCGGCATGCTGGTCGAAGGCCCGTTCAGCGCCGAAGACGCCGCCGCCCTCGGCCCGCGCATCGTCGCACGGTGCCTGATGCCGTTTCCGGGCCTGCATATCGACTGCGTGGCCCAGGTGCGCATCGCCTACACGCTGGTGCCCCGCCAGGGCCTGGACGCGCAGGAACTGCTGGCGCAGCTCGACGACTGCCTGGAGGACGCGCCGCTGCAAAGCAAGCGCGCGGTGTTCGTGCTGGGCGGCAACGAGCGGCTGGCCGCCTTCAGGCCGGCTCGTCGCAGCAGCCGGCGCGCCAGGGTGTAGTTCCCCGGCCGATCCCGCGCAGCCGGCGCGGCGCTCAGGTCGCCTTGGTTGGCGTCGGCGGTTTTTTGGCAGGCAGGTTCGCGCGCGGATGCGCCGCGTCGTACACACGCGCCAGGTGCTGGAAGTCCAGCCGGGTGTACACCTGCGTGGTGGTGATGTTGGCGTGGCCCAGCAGTTCCTGCACCGCGCGCAAGTCGCCGCTGGACTGCAGCACATGGCTGGCAAACGAGTGGCGCAGCATGTGCGGATGCACCGGCGTCGCCAGCCCGGCCTTGAACGAGCGCTGCCGGAGGCGCACGCGGATATGCTGCGGCGTCAGCCGGCCGCCCCGGGCGTTGATGAACAGCGCCGGATTGTCCGGCTGGCCAGCGGCCCAGCGGCCACGCCACTGCAGCCACGCATCGAGCGCCAGCAGCGCCTTGGTGCCCACGGGCACGCTGCGCCGTTTTTCGCCCTTGCCCAGCACATGCGCCTCGGCCGACGGCACATCGACCCAGCCGCGTGCGCGCAGGCTCTCGCGTACATCGAGCCCCACCAGTTCGGCAATGCGCAGCCCGCAGCCGTAGAGCAGTTCGGTGATGCAGTGGTCGCGCGCTTCCAGCGCTGGGTCGCTGTCGGCCGGCGCGGCTTCGTAGCTGGCCAGCTGCACGGCCTCGTCCACGCTCAGCGCCTTGGGCAGCGGCTTGGCCGCCTTGGGCGCGCGCACGTCCTGCACCGGGTTGCTGGCCACCAGCCCTTCACGGCCCAGCCAGGTGTAAAACCCGCGCCAGCCCGACAAAATCAGGGCGATGCCACGCCCGCTGCGCCCCGCGCCATGCATCTGCACCACCCAGCGCCGAATGTGTGTGTTGTGAACAGCGGTCAGAACTACCCCGGCCGCCTGCGCGTTGGCCTGGAGCTTTACAAGATCCAGCGTGTACAGCGCCACCGTGCGCTGCGCCAGGCGCTTTTCAACCCGTACATGCTCCAGATACCGCCCGACCAGCGGGTCTTGCGGCCCTGCCGGAAGCCCCTCGCCGGACGCCCCGGGCGCGCCCTCGCGCAGCGGGCCGGCGGATGTGCGGGGCCCGGGTTGTGCCATCAGTGCATGGGCGCCTGGTGCGCCTGGTGCGCCTTGCCCTGCACGCGCAGGCGCGACAGCGCCGCACCCGCCAGTTCGCCCAGCCGTTCCAGAAAATCGGTGCCCATGTCGGGATGAAAGCGCGCCGAATCAGGCGACGCCAGCACCAGCAGGCCCGACACGGGCTCATCGGCCGCAGGGCGCAACGGAATCAGCGCGACCGACATCGCCGTTGTCGGGTCCGGCAGCCAGCCGATCGCCTCAAAGCCGGAATTGACGCCGCAGTAAGGCGCCGACAGCGATTCGGCAAAGGTCTGCGCGTCGTCGCTGACGCCACTGACAAAACTTTCGTCCGAAAAAATGCCATTGACACGCCACACCTTGATGGCCGCCTGCGGAATCTGGAATTCGGTGGTGATGCCTGCGACGATGGCGGCGGGCAGCTCACGCGCCTGCGCGGTTTGCAGCAGCCGGCGCGTCCAGCTTTGCAGCTTGTCGGCAATCGAGACGTTCTCCTGCCCGTGGCGGATCATGTCCACCACGCGGGTTTCCAGGCCCTTGATTTTTTCGCGCAGCATGCTGGCCTGGCGTTCCTGCAAACTCACCGCGCGCGTGCCGTGGCCGCTGGAGAGTTGAACAGCGGCCAGCACCTCGGCGTGGCGCTCGAAAAAGTCAGGCGTGTTCGCCAGGAAGTTGGCGATGTCATCTTCCGTGATGGGATGTTCGGTAGGGTTCATGGGGGCATTGTCACCAGTTTTGCAGCGGCGTGAAAGGCCTGCGGACGGCGCGTCATGGCCTCGGCAGGCCCGCGTGACCGCCCGAAACGGCCCGAAGCCTCATACAGCTCGCTATGTTTTTTATAGCTGCTCGCGCAGGTAATACAAGGGCTACAGGCCTGAAACACTTAAAGAATGGGCTCGAAAGGGCTCATGCCGGCTGGTCGGGGATATCGATCTCTGCGGCAAACACCGTCGTCGCCGGCCCGGTCATCAGCACCGGCGCCTGCAGTTCGCCCGACCATTCGATGCTCAAGAGCCCGCCACGCGCCTGCACGTCCACGCGGTGGTCCAGCAGCCCGAGGCGAATGCCGGCAACCACCGCCGCGCAGGCGCCGCTGCCGCAGGCCAGCGTTTCGCCGGCGCCGCGCTCATACACCCGCAGGCGGATCTGGCTGCGCGAGACGATCTGCATGAAGCCCGCGTTGACGCGGCGCGGAAAGCGCACATGGCGCTCGATCAGCGGGCCGCTCTGCTCGACCGGCGCCGTGTCCACGTCATCGACTAGCTGCACCGCATGCGGGTTGCCCATCGACAAAACCGCTATTAAAAAAGGAGCTGCTGGCGCAGGTAATACGTGGTCTAGAGGCCATTTTTGCCATGAACCGGAGGCTTCCGGCGTCAACCCGGCGGCATCGAAGGGGAGGCGCGCCAGGTCAAACACCGGCGCGCCCATATCGACCGTGACCCGGCCATCGGGCTGCATGCGCGGCTCGATCACGCCGCCCAGGGTTTTGACCTTGACGCTTTCGCGGGTGGTCAGGCCCTGCTCGCGCACAAAGCGCAAAAAGCAGCGCGCGCCGTTGCCGCACTGCTCGACTTCGCCTCCGTCGGCGTTGTGGATCACGTATTCGAAGTCGATGCCGGGCATGTCTCGCGGCGGCGGCCGCACCGACAAAATCTGGTCAGCACCCACGCCGAAGCGCCGGTCGGCCAGAAAACGGTACTGCGCAGCGCTCAGGCCGAGCGGCGCGCGGGTTTCGTCGAGCATCACAAAATCGTTGCCCGCACCCTGCATTTTGGTAAATCGGATTCGCATGCGGGCATTATCGGATGCCCATCGGCTGCCAACGCGGCGCCAATTGCCGCTACGCTTACGACTTCCGCAACCACCCAAATCTTTGCACCATGCGCATACCCGACTGGACCCCCGAACTCAAAGCCCAACCCCAGGAACTCGTTGACGCCATCCTCAAACGCCGTGGCGGCACGCTGATCAACCTCGACAAAGCCCTGCTGTGGAGCGAACCGCTGGCACGCGGCTGGAACGTGTACCTGAAAGCCGTGCGCACCGACCTGCCGACCAGCCCCAAACTGCGCGAACTCGGCATCTGCACCGTGGCGCTGCTGACCGGCGCCGCCTATGAGTACAAGCACCATGCGCCCGACTTTTTGAAGGCAGGCGGCACCCAGGCCGAACTCGACGCGCTCAACGCCGTCGTCAAGGCCGACGCCCGCCAGACCGCCGCACACCCGGCGCTGGGCGAGGTCGAGCAGCTCGTGATTCGCTACGCCGCCCAAATGACACTCGACGTGAAAGTCGCCGACGAGGTCTTCAACGCCCTGCGCCAGCACTTCGACACCACGCAGATCGTCGAGCTGACCAGCGCGATTGCCACCTACAACATGGTGGCGAGGTTTCTGGTGGCGCTGGGGGTTTCGCCGGAGGCTTAGAGAAAACGGGGAGACACGACGGCTGGGAACCTGGCGCTCGCGGGTGTCAAGGGGTAAGGGTGTTGACGAACGTATGTTCCGTGGGTGTCTGCTCTGCGCCCAAAGCGGAACTGAGTTAACGCTTCGTGAACCACTAAAAATTGCAGCGTTGTGGTCGGTAGCCGGCAGCCCTCGAAATCACTCTCGCGGACACCTTGCTGTGGTTGGGGCGCGTCTGCGGCCACGTTACCGACATCAGCTACCAGGGTACAGCCGACACAGTCCGTAATCATGACCGCGGCGCGTGGCCCATATTTTCCGACCGGCGAAGCGTCGTCCGAGTCCGATCCAACGACTGCTCCTCGTCGGCTCGACGGAGCCCTTCCGAGACGCTGTACTGTGGTGGGTCACGGCTGCTCAGAATCTCGTGCTTTCATTCACCCAGCCAAAACCGTTCGCTGCTGTCCAGGAAATCATGCACATGAACAGTGACGGAGTTTTCGTTGAGTAAAACTACGCTGTACTGGGGCGGCTCATGGCTACCCGGAATCTTTCCGGTGTCATCCAGCCTCAAGGCTACCTGATGGTTGGTGCCGCGCATCGTAGAAAATGGGATGCCGCGCCAAGAGCCAAAGATGGGCCGATGGATGTGCCCGAAGAACAGGTGCTTGATGCGATGGGTGTGCCCTTGCAGCGCCGCCTGAAAAGGCTTCGTATCCAGCAGTGCAATACGGTCCATGGAAGGAATGCCGAGAACAAAGGCAGGATGGTGCATGAACAACAACACCGGTCGGTCATCCTCAGCCAGCCGGTCGGCCAGCCACTGGGCGCGTTTTTCGCACAACACGCCGTAGCTCACGCCGGGCTCATTCGTGTCCAGGAAAATGCCGCGGTACTGGCCAATGGGAGCGTCATACTGAACAAACCCGTTCGCATCGGTCTGTGCTTGCGGAAAGAATTCCCTGAAATTTTCACGATTATCGTGATTTCCCAGAATGAGCAGGACAGGCATTGACAAGCGGCCCAACTGCTCAGCCAACTGGCGGTATGCATCCCGATGACCAAAATGGGCTAAGTCCCCGGTGACCACGCACAACTCGGCGTCGGAATGGTCCTGAATGACGCTATCGAGGCAACGGGCAAGCCGTCTGCAGGGGTCCAGCCCATAAAGGGCCTGTCCCTGCTCGACGAGGTGTGTATCCGTGATATGGATGAATTTCAGCACAACTCGTCTCCTGATTAACGCGGCAACAACGCTTGCACGGCTTTGCTCATATCGGCCAGGGCGACTTCAGGCTGGGCCTCTTTCGACACCACTGTTTGAAGGCGGTCCTTGATGACATCCGTTATTTTGAGACCGTTTTCGCCGGGGAATGCGTACCAACCAGTCAGAACGGGCAGTTGCTTGACGGCAGTGAGGTAGTTCGGGTTTTGCGCATAAAACGGCTTGAGCATATCGGGGGCGTTCGCAGGAATTGTGTTGGAGGGAAAATAACCCGTCGCCTTCACCATGGCTGTGGCGCCAAGGGGCCCCGTGGCGAACTTGATGTACTCCCATGCAGCTTTCTGCTTGGTAGGGTCCTTCGCAAACATCATTGCCACATTGCCACCTGCAGGCAGTCGACCATCTTTCTGAATGGGCATGCGTGCCGTGCGCAAATCAAACCGATTCCCCACCTGTTTGGTGATGATGCCCAGGCGTGAGGTGGAGGTCGACAGGACCGCCACATTACCGGAGATGAAATCTTGTACGGCCGCAGAAGTCGAGATGTTACGCATCTCGCCGTCCTGGGCCACCTTGGCAAGGGTGTTGATTGCTGCTTTACCTTCAGGACCATCGAAGGCCACCTTTTTTTCGTCAGGGCTCAGCATTGAGCCACCATTGGAAAACACCAGCGCTTGCCACATCCAGTTGCCAGTGATTTCCCAGTCCAGGTGCATGCTGTAGGTCCCGGGATTAGCGGCCTTGGATTTCTTGGCAACGTCAATGATGCCGTCCCACGTCGTGGGGAAATTCTCCGGATTCACGCCAGCTTTGCGGACGAGGTCGGCATTGAAATACACAATGGGGGTTGATAGCGAGAAGCCGATGCCGACCTGTTTGTTCTTGACTTGACCGAGCGAGAGCAAGGCCTTGTCATAGCCCATCTTGGCCCAGTCTCTTTCTGCATTGACAAAGGGCGTCATGTCGACGGCGATGCCGCGGTCCACAAAAACACGCTGACGATTCAGACCCTGGTACGAGACGTCGGAGAGCTGATTGGTGACAGCTTGGCGTAGGGCCTGCTGGACAGACTCTTCATAGCCCGGCGTGGGGGCTAGAAACGTGACCTTGTATTGCGGAAACTTCGCCATAAAGTCTTTGGCAATTTTTTCATGCACTTCCTTGAAAACGTCGGCATAGGCGTAGTCGACCACAATTTCAGTTTGTGGCTGGGCTTGCGCCACTCCACAGGCCAGAAGCGTGGCGACTGCGATGGATTTCAGAAAAATTCGTTTCATGAGGTCTACTCCTTAATTAACTAACCTTTGACGCCAGTGAGCGTCACACCTTCAATAAAGCGCTTTTGCGCTGCGATAAAAAACAAAACCAACGGCGCCGTAATCAGCACGGTGCCAGCCATCAAGGGGCCGAAATTGGTGCCGGCCTCTTCGTTGCGAAAAAAAATGGTCCCGAGTGGCGGCGTTGCAAGTTCGGGTGAGGAGATGACAAGCAGCGGCCAGAAGTAGTCATTCCAGTGCCAGACGACTGAAAAAATGGAGAAAGCAAAGAGGGCCGGAATCGCAGTCGGCAGCATGACCCGCCAGACAAGCTCCAACTCGCTCATGCCGTCAAGGCGCGCGGCATGGACCAGGTCGTTGGGCACGGTACGAAAGAATTGCCGCATCAGGAAGATGCCAAAAGCCGAGATGGAGAACGGCACAATCAGGGCCGACAAGGTGTTCAGCATACCCAGGTGATGCAGCATCACGTAGATGGGAATGGCCGTGGCCTGATGCGGAATCATCAGTGCCAGAAGTACCAGGCGCCAGGCCCAGGTTTTGCCACGAAACTCCAGCTTGGCAAAGGCGTAGGCGGCGGGCAGGGCCACCAATATCTGCAGCACCAAAATGGCGGCGCAGACAACGACACCATTCCAGAGATAACGCAAAAGGGGCACCTTGGTCAGTGCTAGCGTGTAGTTTTCAACCAATGCCAGCCGGGTTGGCAATAAAGAGAGCTCCCGGCTGAAAATCTCATCTGCGGGCTTGAGAGACGTCAGCACCATCCAGATAAACGGCATGAGGAATAGGACCGCCCCTGCCATCAAGACCAGATGGCGCACGCTGCGGAAGAGGTTGGATGGGCTTTTCATCAGTAGTGCGTCTTTCGTTCCATGGTTGCGTGCTGCAGCTGGGTCAGGAAGAAGATTCCGGCAATAAACACCACCGTCATGGCGCTGGCGTAGCCCATGCGGAAGAAGCTGAAACCTTCTGAATAAATGGTGTGGAGCAAGACTTCAGTGGCCTTGTTGGGCCCGCCCTTGGTCAGCACATGCACCGTGTCAAATACCTGCAAGGCCCGGATGGCGCAGACGGTGACCACGAAGAGCGTGGTTGGCCCGAGCAGGGGCCAGGTGATGCGCCGAAAGCGGTCCAGGGGGTGTTCGATGCCATCCAGGGCGCCAGCGTCTCGGATGTCCTGGGGAATGCTTTTGAGTCCTGCCAGAAACAGGACAAGGGCCAGTCCGGACATCTGCCAGATGCCAATGGCAGCAAGGGAGTAAAGAGCGAGTTGGCTGTCATTGAGCCAGTTGTGTGGCTCCAGGCCCACGAGCTCGAGCATCTGGTTGACCAGACCCGCATTGGGGTGCAGCAGAAATTGCCAAACGACCGCCATGGCAATCATCGTGGAGGCCACTGGCATGAAGAAGGCCGTTCTGTAGAAACCTCGGAGTTGGGTGTCTGATTCAATCAACAGAGCCGCCCCCAGGCCGATGACAATTGAGCCCAAGGTCACCACAATCAGATAAAGCAGCGTATTGGCAAGTGACTTGCGAAATACCGTGTCGGTCCAAAGTTCGCTGTAGTTTTTCAGTCCCACCCAGTCCAGAGTGGCGGCGCCAAATTGCCAGTCGGTGAAGGACATGGCCGCGACGATGGCAACAGGTACCACCAGCAGCACGAGGATAAGTACAGTGGCTGGCGTGAGCAACAGTGCGGTGTGAAACGGATTGACTCGCATGTTCCTGCCTCAGGCGGCTTCGCGCACTAAATGCTGCAGGGGTTCAAACGCCCGGCGCTGACCATCGGCATCAAACAGATGGATGTCGCCAAAGGGCACCGAGACCCTAAGGGCTTGACCCACCCGAATCGCCTGGCTGTTGGCGGGAAAGCAAAAGACAGAGGTCTCTTCGGTACCGTCAACCTGAAGCGATGCAATCTGTTCGGCGCCGGTGTATTCCACGCTCACCACCGTGCCTTGAACTTCTATTCCATCCAAGGACTCCAGAGAACCCGCCTGGGGTCTGAACGCAATACGACAGGGGCCGGTCTTGCCATGTGAATGGCCGACCTGTCGGCCTTGCGCCGATACGACGCCATTGGCGCTGACCTCACCATCGAGCAAATTGATGCGCGGCGCCCCGACAAAGCGAGCGACGTCGAGGTTTTCCGGCCGGTTGTAAATTTCCTCAGGTGTTCCGAGTTGCAAGATGCGACCCTCACGCATCACGGCAACCCGGTCCGACATGGACATGGCTTCATGCTGGTCATGGGTGACGTAAATGAACGTCACGCCCAACTGGTCATGGAGCTGACGGATTTCCGCGCGGAGCGCTTGGCGCAGGTTGGCGTCGAGGTTAGACAGCGGCTCGTCAAACAAGAAGACTGCAGGGTGCCGCACCATGGCGCGTGCCAGCGCCACGCGCTGCCGCTGGCCGCCGGACAGTTGTGCGGGCTTTCGTTCCCAAAGCCCATCAATCCCAAGGCTCTGGGCGACCTTACGGGCACTCTTCTCGGCCTCTGCATTTATATGACGCGTTTTGGCAGAGAAGAATTTCGCGCCTGGCAGCCGACCCCAAAAATTGAGGCCCCGCATCAGCAAAGGTGTGCAAATATTGCCACCTACGGTCATGTGCGGGTATAGGGCGTACGACTGAAACACCATGGCGCAGTCGCGCTGACTGGGGGATAACGCCAGCAGGTCGCGCTCGCCCAGCCGAATCGAGCCCGAATCGGGCTGCTCCAGCCCTGCAATTAATTTAAGCAAGGTCGATTTGCCACAGCCCGATGAGCCCAACAACGTCAGGAACTCACCATCCTTGACCGTCAGGTCCAGTCCTTTGAGGACCTTGGTATTGCCGAATTGTTTGGTAAGTCCGGAAATATGAATATCAGGCATGGCAAGCTTCCTCGGTTGCAGATAGGCGGCCGAGCACCCAGCTTGTGAGCTGGTCGTAGCCAGTGAAACTAAAAACATTGGGGAGCAGGTCACTGGAGTGCCCTGCATACCCGCCGAGGTGCGCTGCGAAGGGAACCTGCGACAGTCGGGAGCAAGAAGCGTCCATGTAGGAGTCGCCCACAAACAAGGCTTCTGCGGCCGAGATTCCCATACGCTCCAGAACCATTAACAGAGGGTCTGCGGCAGGCTTTGGCATGGGCGCATCCCCAATTCCCACGATGGTGTCAAAGTATCTGGCGATGGATACTGACGTCAGCAGAACATTGGTCGAGGCACGGTCCCGATTGGTGCAGATACCCAGACTCAGGCCCTGTGCTTTTAATGTCGCTAGTGCATCTGATACGCCAGCAAACAAGGGGGCGGTCGACAACCAGCGCCGCCCGTAATAGGCCATGTACTCAATTTCGAGTTGAGTCGCAGCCACTGCATCGACGGGAGCCGACTGCAAGGCGATGGCTTGGCGAAACATGGGCCGCAACCCTTCGTTGAGCGCTGACCGCAAGAGTGACATCGGAACTTCGTGCATGCCGGATTGCACAAGCACGTCGTTGGCAGCAGCCGACAGCGAAGGCAATGTATCAAACATGGTGCCATCGACATCGAAAATTACTGCTCTTAATTGATCGCTTGTGTTCATAAGATCAATACTACGAACACTTGATGTCAATTTAATGACGGAATTTCATTTTTCCAGTGGCTTTATATGTTCGATGATGTTCATTTCTGGTTTCTAATAGGCTTAATATCCACCACAGGACACGCATGCTGAAAGCCGCTCGCCACAAGGAAATAATTACCCTGCTCCATGGCGGCGGGGTCGTTGAGGTCAACGCCCTGGCCATCAGGTTTCAAACCTCACCTATTACGGTTCGGCGTGACCTTATCGAACTCCATGAACGAGGATTGGTTGAGCGCACACGGGGTGGTGCGGTCTCTGGGGAGGTGATTGCCGAAGGTTGGGCGCGCTACGAAAGCATCAGCTATGCGGAACGCGAGCGTGAGAATGTCCGAGAAAAACGGGCAATTGCCGAGCTTGCTGCGCAGCATGTTTCCGATGGCGACTGCATTTTGGTCAATGCTGGTACGACGTCGCGGCATTTTGCTGAGGCCTTGCGTGGCCATCACAACCTGCATGTCGTTACCAACGGTCTGACGGTTGCGATGGAGTTCGCAAGAAGCCAGAACGCTTCCGTCTATCTGTTACCCGGTACCGTTGACTTCAAGAAAATGGCATCGGTCAGTCGTCCCGCTCCCGGCGCATTTGACGACATCACGGTTCGTGCAGCGTTTCTCGGCGTTAATGGCATCTCACCTTCCGGGGGTATCTCCATGCTGTCCCCAGAGGAAGCCGCCATGAACCGCGCTTTCATTGAAGCAGCCCAGACTGTCACCGTCTTGGTGGACTCGTCGAAGTTCAACTCTCAGGCCATCTTCCGGATTGCCCATCTCGACAAGGTCACGCGCATCATCACGGACGTGGGCATCGACCAGGGGATTCGAGAGAAACTCGAAAAGTTGAGCGTGGAAGTACTCGTAGCCTCCCCAGATGATGCCTCGCCTTGAATCGAGCCGCCTTCATAAAGTATGGAAGTCCGCGCTAGCTCGGCGGCCACGCCACGCCGGCCACGCGGCAGAGCCTGTCCTGAATTTTGTGTGCGAGGCATAGCATGACGACAAGGAGCATGTATGCCGACGAGCAAGACGAAGATAAAGAACGCGGCGATAGCCGC